>NZ_JBFUFO010000011.1:0-138874 GCF_056403395.1 Variovorax sp. P2_H12
GCCTGCGCCCGCGCGAACAACCGCGCCGAGAACAGCCATCAACCCACCCGTGAGCGCGAGCGGCGCATGCGAGGCCTTCGCAGGCTTGAGCGCGCCCAGGCTTTTCTGTCGAGCTTCGGTCCCATCCGCCAGCACTTCGCGCTCAAGCGTCACCTGTTGCGCCCATCGCTCTATCGCAAGCAACTGGCTGCGCGTTTCGACGCCTGGCGTCTTTTCACGGGCCTCACCGAAAATCCGTCTGCGGCCTTCTGAATCGCAACCTCCTGCCGATTTTGCGACCATTCACTGTCAACGTGACAACGCCAGCGTCAGCAGTGCGATCGCCAGCCCCGCAGTGTGAGGCAGCCTTCCATATCATGAAACTGTGGCTCGTCCCCGCCGCGTGGACCATCGCCAGCGCTGCAAGCGGCGCCGAAAGCTGCAAAGCCCTGCGCGCCCAGATCGAATCGAAGATTGCCGCGGCCGGCGTGGTGCGCTTCACCGTCACCACGATCGGTGTCGCCGCGCCGGTGAGCGGCCAGGTGGTGGGCACCTGCGAGCTCGGCAGCAAGAAGATCGTGTACCAGCGCGAAGGCGGGTCGGAGCCGGATGCCATCCAATCGCGTCCACGCCCGCCAGCGAGCCGATCCTTACCGAGTGCAAGGACGGCACAGTGTCCGTCGGCGGCGACTGCGGAAAATAGCGGCAGCGCCTCTCAAGCCAGGAGTAGACTGGCTCAAAGGGGACGAGAACATGTTGGCGGCCGAATGTGCGTGGGCCATCTTGCGTGCGGAGCACACTCGCATTCGCGAGTTGCTGGCTCTTGTGGATGGCACGCTGAATACCGGAGATTGGACACGCCCTGGACCGCTGGCGGCGTCGCTTCTTGAGCTGGTCGAACGCCTTCAGGCATTCGACGAAACAACGCATCGCCCGAAGGGCGTTGTCCTGCTCGAAATACTGCGTGGCAGGTCGGCAGAGGCTGACAATCTGCTCAATCAACTCGAACAGGAACGTGCGCGCTGTGACGGCCTGCTCTCTCAGTCGAAGGCCAAGTTGAAGCTTGTCGGGGAAGGGGACATGGACGCGGCCAGCGCCGTTGAAGCCCTGCTGCAAGAGCACCGCCAGTTGATGCGCGCCCATTTGGATCTGGAGGACACGCTGCTCCATTCGCAAATGGCAATGTTGCTGACGGGCGAGGAATGGGCCATTGTGGTGTCGTCGATGTCCGACGCAATGGGGGTCGCGAAAGAACGCGACCGTGGGCGCCCAAGATAAACGAAGCCGACCCGCAATGCCTCATGCGGCGCTGTCACGTTGCCGATGAGTGGGCGCAACATCGGCAGGCGGCGTTGCGATTCAGAAGGCTGCAAACGGATTTTGGGTGAGTCCCGTGAAGACATGCCAGGCGTCGAAGCGCGCAGCCAGTTGCTTGCGATAGAGCGATGCGCGCAGCAGATGGCGCTTGAGGGCGAAGTGCTGGCGGATGGGACCAAAGCTCGAGAGAAAAGACTGCGTTCGCTCAGCCCGGCGAAATCCTCGCATGCGCCGCTCGCGCTCACGGGTAGGTTGATGGCTGTTCTCGGCACGGTTGTTCACGCGGGCACAGGCCTTCACGAACACGTGCCGCACTCTCGCCAGCGCCGGGATCTCGGCTTTTGCGGCTGGATAGCTACGCAATCGGTCGGTGACGATCTTGCGGGGAACCTCCGGGCAAGCCGCGAGCACGCGCTTGAAGAAGCGTGCTCGCGGCCGCCTTGTCGCGGCGCTTCTGCAGAAGGATGTCGAGCTCGGCACCATGCTGGTCGACAGCGCGCCACAGCAGATAGGGCTCACCGCGCAGCGTCACGAACATTTCGTCCAGATGCCAGGTCGATCCTGGCTTGCGGCGTGCGGCCTTGGCGCGATGCGCGAAGCTGGCGCCGAACTTGTCGCACCAGCGCCGGATCGTCTCGTAGCTCACGACCACGACGCGCTCGAAAAGCAACTCCTCGATGTCGCGCAGGCTCAGCTGAAATCGGAAATACCAACGCACCGCCTGGCTGATCACCACCGCAGGGAATCGGTGACATTAGCGACACGGGGGCCACCTCATTTGCCTCGCAAGTTCGTCGAGCTCTTGCGGAGGACAGCCGCCGTGTTCATGCGCACTTGGCAGGACTTCGAGACATCGACTTTGCCGGAAGGCCAGGCGACTTGGCATACGAGCAATGGCAGGCGTGGATAGCGCTTCAGGCGATCGGAGGCTGGGAGATTCCGCCGGACTTCAAACTTCCAGCGGTAGGCCTCGCATGGAGCGCGATCGTCACCGACCTGGATCCTCGGTCCCGCTATCGTGCGTTCGCCGCCAGCACGATGATGGCCCTGCGCAAGAGCTTGCGGCGCGGCAGCGTATGGGTAAACCATTCGATCGGTCACCGCTCCAGCCAATCCATGCTCCTCGCCGACGCGGAATGGACGAGATTCAGGGAGCAGCATTTTCAGATCTTTGATCTGCCCGCCTCAGGCCAGTGACTTCCTGGCGCCGATTCTGGCCACGATGTCGGTCGGGATGTACGCGCTCGCGGAAGCGGTCGAGCGCGGGAAGGTGAATATCGACGCCAAGGGGCTGGTGCATTTGCCGCCGATCAATGCGTTGGACGAGGAGATCGAACCTCGCAAGACCAGAGAGGCCGTCTTCAAGCACATCGGACAAGTGCAGTTGCCTGACATGCTGATGGAGGTCGACGCGGCAACGCACTTCAGCGAGGCGCTGCTGGCCCGTCGGCCCGAGTCTGGCCACGAACTGGTGGCAGTCTATGGCGCGCTGCTTGCCCATGGGAGCGACAACGACGCCACCGGGGTGGGATCGATGATTCCTGGTCTGGATGCAGCGCATATTGCCGCGGCCATGCGGGCCGTCGAATTCAGTGGTCGCCTTCGGCGCGCCAATGAACGGGTCTCGGAGTATCAGAACTCCCTGCCGATCGCAGCCTTGTGGGGAGACGGCACCAAGGGGTCGGCAGACATGATGGCCATGGATGCCAGCCGGCACCTGTGGACGACCAGAGTGGATCCGAGGCGGCGCACCTATGCCGCCGGTCTGTATACCCACGTCCGGGACCGCTGGGGACTCTTCTACGACCAGCCGATCGTGCTGAACGAACGACAGGCGGGTGCCGCCGTCGAAGGCGTCGAGCAACACAATCGCAGCGAGGATCGCATTCGCGTCTCCCTTCTGGCCGTGGACACCCATGGCATGACCAGCGTGGCCCTGGCCATCGCAAAGCTCCTGGGGTTCGACCTGTGTCCGAGACTGAGAGACCTGAGAGACCTGAGAGAGCGCAAGCTGTTCGTTCCCAGGGGATGGTCGGTGCCGGACACCTTAGAGCTTGCCACGGTGCGCCGGGTGTTCCTTAAGTCCATCGAACGCGGCTGGGACGATCTCGTGCGGCTGGTGTCATCCATTCGCGCTGGCAAGGTGTCCGCGGCACACGCCATTCATCGGCTGGGGTCGGCCGCCATCGGCGATCCATTGCACCATGCAGCTGATCACCTGGGAGGTCTGCTGCGAACGCTCTTCCTGTGCGACTACCTGACGATCACCGACTTTCGACGTGAGATCCTCACGCTACTCAGCCGCGGCGAATCGGTGCATCAACTCCAGCGTGCTATTCACGGCGGACAGATTGCGCACGCCCTGCTCGCCTGGAACACCAGCCGCATGGACAGCGTGGTTGCCCGTCTCAGGGCCTCCGGCTTGCCGATGGAGGACGACTGGCTTCGCCGGATCGGCCCCGCACACTTCTCGCACATCAACTTCCGCGGGACGTACCGGTTCAACCTCGAGAAGTATCGGCATCTGCTGGTCGAGCGTCGCTCGGGCAAGGCGGCACTCTGAGCCAGCACCTGAGTCCGCGCAGTGCGAGATCACACGTATGCCAGGCCTGACGCCGGAGTGGAGCTTGGCTCCGAGCACCAGCGTGCCGCTTCCACGGCGTCGGGTCGGTGACCGTGTCAATTTGCACTAGTCGCGCTGCCCTGCTCCGACTGGCGCTTTTGCAAGTGCTTGTCGTGATTGATGTTTTTCGGCAAGACCGTGTCAATTTGTCGAAAAGATACGACTACCCCGAATCCTGCTGGACAGTTAGCCGGTCTGCTGCGCCGACACCTCCCGCCACAAGCTGGACCCGCGGCGCTGAACACGCCCGCGAAGCCTCAGCCGATGCCCGCGATGCGCCCGATGTCCTCGGCGCACTTGCGCAGCCCGGGGAGCAGCTCGAACAGGTCGCCGTGCACCGTGTGCGTGCCCTTGAGCGAGGCGATGGTCAGCACCGCCCGCGTGCGTCCCAGCGGATTGCCGACCGGCACGCTCAGATCGCGCCCGCCGACGAAGCGCGCGTTCTCGGCATAGCCCCAGCCATCCTGGCGCATCTTGTGAAGCATCGCGGTGAACGCGGCGCGCTCGTCGGCGCTCTTTCGCAGGAACTCGGCGCGGCGCGACAACAGTTCGTCGCGCTCGTCGGCCGGCGAATTGGCCAGCAGCACCTGTCCCGACAGGGTGTCGACCGCCGAGTGCAGCGACCCGGCCTCCACCGACAGCCGGATCGAGGTCGGCGCATCGACCTGCGCCAGTACCAGCAACTGGTCGCGATGCAGCACGCTCAGGTGGCAGGACTCGCGGATGCTGTCGACCAGCTCGCGCATCGGCGCCGTCGCGGCGCGCAGCAGTTGCTCGTGCGGCGAATGGGTGCGGCTCAGCTCGAAGAGCTTGAGCGTCAGCACGTAGCCGCCGCTCTCCTCCCGCCGCAGGTAGCCGCGCGCCTCGAGGGCGCTCAACAGGCGGAACAGCTCGCTGGGCTCGCGGCCGAGCGCCCGGCACAACTGCGCCTGCGTCATCGGCACCGCCTGCGCCGACAGCAGCTCGAGCACGTCGAGCGCCTTCTCGACCGCGGGCACCGCGTACTTGGGGCGGCGTTCGGTCTCTGGTTCTGTGGGATCGATGGCGGCCTGATTCGTCATGGGCTGGCAGTTTAGCCCTGCGTTGCGCGCCGCTCCACGATGTGAAGGTGGTCGCACACCAGCACGGTCTCCTGCCGCTGGTTAGTGACGGTCACCGTCTCGACGACGATGCCGTGGCCGCTGCGCTTCGGATGGTCGCGCTTGTCGCTGATCTCGACCTTCGAGTAGATCGAGTCGCCAATGAACACAGGCTTGACGAAGCGCAGCCGATCGTAGCCGTAGGACATGGCGCGCGGGTTGATGACGGTGGCAGTGAGCCCGATGCCGACGCTGAAGATCAGCGTGCCGTGCGCGATGCGCTGGCCGAAATCCTGTGTGGCGCACCAGGCGGCGTCCATGTGATGCGGAAAGAAGTCGCCGGTCTGTCCGGCGTGCAGCACGATGTCGGCCTCGGTGATGGTGCGGCCGGTGGTGGTGCGCGCGGCACCGAGCACGTAGTCTTCGAAGAACTGTTCGCTGGTCATGGTGTGGGTGCTGTTGAAGATGGGTGGGCGCCGGGCAGGCCGAGCTCGCGCGCGATGGCCTCGGTGTCGGCGCCCAGGCGCGGTGCGCCCTGCTCGCTGAACAGGCGCCTGCCGTCGATGCGGATCGGACAGCGTGTGGTGCGCAGCGTGGCGCCGCTCGCACTGCGGATGGTCTGGGTCATGCGCAGCGCCTCGAAGGCCGGATGCGCCGCGAGTTCGGGCCAGCGCAGCACTTCGGCGCACCAGACGCCGGCCGGCTCCAGGATGGCGAGCCAGTGGGCGCTGTCCTGCTGCAGCAAGTCGTGCTGCAGCTGCTGCTTGATCGCGTCGCGCTGCGCAAACCAGTTGCCGCGATCGGCCACCTTGTCCGCCAGGGCGGCGCTGCCGATCAGCTGCGCCAGCCGGTCCATCGGCGTCATCGCCACGGCCATGAAGCCGTCGCGGGTGCGGTAGATGCCGTAAGGCGCCGCGCCGTGCACGCTGGCATGGTTGCCGGGGGTGCGCGCCGGCTGGGCGCCGTCGCTGTTGAGGAAGGCGGTGAAGGGCTCGAACTGCAGGTCGAGCGCCGACTCGAGCAGGCTCACGTCGACCCGCCCGCCGCGGCCGGTCACGCCGCGGCGCAGCAGCGCCGCCAGGATGCCTTGCACCAGATGGGCGCCGGTGAGCAGGTCGATCACCGACACGCCGGCCGGCACCGGAGGGCCGTCGCCGTCGATGCCGGCATCGCCCGAGAGCCAGGCCAGGCCGGAGAGCGACTGCACGAGCAGATCCTGGCCCGGTCGGTCGCGCCAGGGGCCCTCTTCTCCGTAGCCAGTCACCGCGGCATAGACGATGCGCGGGTTCAGCGCCAGCACGCTCGCGGCATCGAGCCCGATGCGCTCCATGACGCCGGGACGGAAGTTGTGGATCATCACGTCGGCCGTCGCGATCAGCGCCTTGGCGCGCGCCAGGTCTTCAGGCTGCTTGAGGTCGACCGCGAAGCTGCGCTTGCGGCGGTTGATGGTGTGGAACAGCGCGCTGTCGCCCTCGAAGCTCTGGTCCGCCAGTACCAGGCCGCGGCAGAGGTCGCCGCCATCGGGTCGCTCGACCTTGATGACGTCGGCCCCCAGGTCGGCAAGACGCAGCGCACAGGAAGGCCCGGCCAGGAACTGGCTGAAATCCAGCACGCGCAGGCCGGCCAGGGGCAAGACCTCTTCTGAATTCGTCTCAGTCATAAGTGAACACTGATTTCATGTATGAACTTTCATCTCCAAATGTTGGAGAAAACCCTTATCGACACTGCGATTCAATGGCGACATCATTTCATACATGAACATTGAGTTCATATAGGAATACTACCAATGCGCCCAACCAGCGCCAGAACCCGGAGACAACACATGACGTCACGCCGCACGGCCCTCTCGACCCTGTCCTCCCTCGCCGCCGGTCTGGCGCTGGCCCTCGGCGCCCTCGCGCCGGCGGCGGCCCAGACCTACAACCTGCGCTTCTCGACCTCGCAGGTGAATCCGAGCGAGCCGGTGGTGAAGGTGATGCACTCCTTCGCCGATCGCCTGAAGGAGCGCTCGGGCGGCCGGATCACGCTCAACATCTTCACCGGCGACCAGTTGGGGCCGCAGAAGAAGGTCAACGAGATGATCAAGGGCGGTGCCCGCGTGATGAGCGTGACCGACTACGGCCAGCTGAGCCAGTTCGTGCCCGACGTCGGCATCCTCGCCGGCCCCTACCTCTACGGCAGCGCGGACGACGCCAAGAGGCTCTTCGCCTCCGAGGTGTTCAAGGAAATGTCGGGGCGCCTCGAGCAGCAGGGCCTGAAGCTGATCGTCGCCGACGGCCTGTTCGGCGTCCGGCACCTGCTCGGCAGCAAGCCGGTGCGCAGCCCGGCCGACCTGGCGGGCATGACGCTGCGCGTGCCGCCGTCGCCGATCATGCTGGAGACCTTCACCGCGCTCGGCGCCCGGCCGACCGCGCTGCCGTGGGGCGAGGTCTACAACGCGCTGCAAACCAACGTGGTCGACGCGGCAGAGGCCAACTACGGCTCGCTGGTCGGCTCCAAGCTCTACGAGGTGCGCAAGGTGCTCTCGACCACCGGCCACCAGATCATGTACGTGGCAGTCGTCACCAGCACCGATTTCTTCAAGAGCCTGCCGCCCGACCTGCAGGCGGTGCTGCTCGACGAGGGCAAGAAGGCCGGCGCCGAGCTGACCCAGCTCACGCTGGCCTCCGACGCCGCCTACGCGGAAGAGATGAGGAAGAACGGCGTGCAGATCGTGACCGACGTCGACACCAAGGCCTTCGCCGAGAAGGCCCGGGTCGCCTACACCAAGGTCCCCGGCCTGACGCCCGGCATGTACGACAAGGTGCGTGCCGCGATGGCCCACTGACCCGCAACGGTCACCGCCCACCTCGATTCCATGACTGATTCGGTTGCCTTCGCGGCCGGCACGGCGGCGCCCGCGGCGGCGCCCTCGCCCGGACCGCTCCTGAGCCTGCGCCGCGCGGACGAAGCCATCGGCGTCGCCTGCACGGTCGTCATCGTGCTGTCCATCACCTGGGGCGTGGTCACGCGCTACCTGTTTCCGCAGCCGGCGTCCTGGACCTTCGAGGTCGCGGTGATCGCCTTCGGCTGGCTGGTCTTCTTCGGCGCCGCCGCCTGCATCCGCTGGCGCATGCACGCCGACGTCGATGCGCTGGTCGCGATGTTCCCGCCGCCGGTGCGCCGCGCGATCTTCATCTTCAACTGGTGGCTGCTGGCCGCGCTGTTCGTGACCCTGACCGCGATGTTCGTCTGGCAGGCGGTCATCGCGCACTCGATCCGGGTGGTCGTCATCGACATCCCACGCTCGGTCGTCTACGCCCCGATGGCCTTCGCCTCGCTGCTGATGCTGGTGCAGCACCTGCTGCTCAAGCCCTGGGCCAGCGGCTGGAAATGGCAGCCCTCGTCGGAGATCGCGCTGTGAGCAGCTTCCATCTCTGGCTGCCCTCGATCCTGATGCTGGTGCTGCTGGCGCTGCAGACGCCGATCACCTGGGCCATGGCGATCGCCGCGCTCGGCTTTTTCGTGCTCAACCTCGGCGAGATGCCGCTGGCCAATTTCTCGCAGCAGATGGCCGAGGGCACCGAGTCGGTGTCTCTGCTGGCGCTGCCGCTGTTCGTGCTGGCCGGCTGCATCATGAACGCATCGGGCATCACGCGGCGGCTGCTCAACCTGGCCGAGGTGCTGGTCGGCCACATGACCGGGGCGCTCGCGCAGATGTGCACCGTGCTGGCCACGCTGCTGGGCGGCCTCACCGCGTCGGCCAACGCCGATGCCGCGATGCTCGCCAAGACCATCGGCACCCAGATGGTGGCGCGCGGCTACAGCGCGCCCTTCGCCGCCGTCATCACCTCCTCGGCGGCCATCATCACGGCGCTGATCCCGCCGTCGATCGGCCTGATCATCTACGGCTTCCTGGCCGAGGCCTCGATCGGCCGCCTGTTCGCGGCCGGCATCGTGCCGGGCCTGCTGCTGGCGGTGGCGCTGATGTTCACCACCCACGTGCTGGCCATCAAGCGCAAGTACACGCCGCAGCGCGCCACCCGAGCCAATGCGCGGGAACTGGGCCACGCGCTGATCGACGGGCTGTGGGCGCTGTCGATCCCGGTGGTCATCATCCTGGGCACGCGCTACGGCATCTTCACGACCACCGAGTCGGGTGCGGTGGTGGTGCTCTACGTGCTGTTGGTCGCGATCTTCGGCTACCGCGAGATGAAGCTGCGCCAGCTGCCCGAAGTGCTGGCCGAATCGGTGCGCGACTCGGCCAGCGTGATGATGATGATCTGCGCCGCCTCGGCCTTCGGCTTCTACCTGTCGTGGGAACAGGTGCCGCAGGCGATGTCGGGCTGGCTCGCCGGCACCACCACCGACCCGATCCTGCTGCTGCTGCTGATCAACCTCGTGCTGATCGTGCTGGGCACCGCGATCGAGGGCTCGGCCGCGCTGATCATCCTGACGCCGATGCTGCTGCCGCTGATCGAGGGCGCGCACATCGACAAGGTGCACTTCGGCATCGTGCTGATCACCAACCTCACGATCGCCGGCATCACGCCGCCGGTGGGCGGCCTGATGTACATCTCGTCGCAGACGCTCAGGGTGCGCATGGGCGACTACTCGCGCGAGGTGGTGCCGTACCTGGCCGTGATGATGGTGCTGCTCGTCATCCTGTCGATCTTCCCGCAGATCTCCCTCTGGCTGCCCAACCTGCTGTACGGCACCGGCGCCGTCCAGTGACCCGACGCGAATCCGCATGACATCCATCGCACTCAAGGGCATGACGTGGGACCACCCGCGCGGCTACGAACCCCTGGCGGCCTGCTCGGCCTTGTGGAAGCAGCGCACCGGCGTCGACATCCGCTGGGATCGCCGCTCGCTGCAGGACTTCGAGGCTTTCCCGGTCGACCAGCTGGCGCGCCAGTACGACCTGATCGTGATCGACCACCCGCACGTCGGGCAGGTCACGCGCGAAGGCTGCCTGCTGCCTTTCGACGAAGCGCGCCTGGGCTCGATCGCGCGCGGCAGCGTCGGTCGATCCTTTCCCAGCTACCACTGGAAGGGCCGGCAATGGGCGCTGCCGATCGATGCCGCGACGCAGGTGCTCGCCTGGCGGCCCGACCGGCTCGAGGCCGCGCCCTCGGACTGGACGCAGGTGCTCGAGCTGGCCCGCGCCGGCCGCGTGGCCCTGCCGCTTCGGCCACCGCATTCGCTCATGTGCCTCTACACGCTGTGCGCCCAGCTCGGCGCGCCGGGCCGGGTCGAAGGGCCGGATCTGTTCGACGTCGAGATCGCGTCCGAGGTCTGCGAGCGGCTGCGCCAGCTCATCGGGCTGATCGATCCGAAGTGCCTGTCGCAGGATCCGATCGCGGTGTTCGAGGACATGGCGCGGACGGACGCGCGCATCGACTGCGTGCCGCTGATCTACGGCTACGTGAACTATGCATGGCAGGACTTCCGGCCGGTGCGGCTGGGCTTCGCCGACATCCCGACACTCGGCGGGCATGGCCCCCGCGGTTCGGCACTCGGCGGCACCGGCATCGCGGTGTCGGCGCGCAGCGCGCATGCCGAAGCGGCCTTCGATTTCGCCGTCTGGGTGGCCGACGCCGAAGCGCAGCGCGGTCCCTTCGCCGCGGCCGGCGGCCAGCCCGGCCACGCGGCGGCCTGGGAGGACGATACAGTCAATCGCAGCGCCGGCGACTTCTATCGTGCGACGCGCGAGACGCTCGAAGGCGCCTGGGTACGGCCGCGCCACGACGGCTACATGAACTTCCAGCAGGCCGCCTCCCTGAGACTCAACGCGGCGCTGCGCAGCGACCTCCCCGCCAGCGCGATCGTCGACATCCTCAACACGATGTTCCAGGAAAGCCTGAGCCGATGAGCGCGCCGCTCGAAGGGCTGCTGGTCCTCGACCTGGCCCAATTCCTGTCCGGTCCCTCGGCCGCGCTGCGGCTCGGCGACCTCGGCGCCCGCGTCATCAAGGTCGAGCGGCCGGGCACCGGCGACATCTGCCGCACGCTCTACCTGACCGACACCGACCTGGGCGGCGACTCGACGCTGTTCCATGCCATCAACCGCAACAAGGAAAGCCTCGCGATCGACCTCAAGGAGCCCGCGGACCTGGCCGCGCTGAAGCAGCTGGTGGCACGTGCCGACGTGCTGATCCAGAACTTCCGCCCCGGCGTGATCGAGCGCCTCGGCCTGGGCTACGAGGCGGTGCGGGCGATCAACCCGCGGCTGGTCTACGCCGGGGTCTCGGGCTATGGCGAAACCGGTCCGTGGGCCGACATGCCGGGGCAGGACCTGCTGGCGCAGTCGCTCTCGGGCGTGACCTGGCTCAACGGCCACGAAGGCGACGGCCCGGTGCCGCTGGGCCTGTCGATCGCCGACATGCTGGCCGGCCACGTGCTGACCGAAGGCATCCTCGCGGCCCTGGTGCGCCGCGGCATCACCGGCGCGGGCGCGCAGGTGCAGACCAGCCTTCTCGAAGCCCTGGTCGACCTGCAGTTCGAACTGCTGACCACCCATCTCAACGACGGCCAGCGTCCGCCCGCGCGGGCCGGCTTCCGCAACGCCAATGCCTACCTGGCTGCGCCCTACGGCATCTACCCGACGAGCGACGGCTACCTCGCGCTGGCAATGATGCCGCTCGGGCGGCTCGCGCAAACGCTGCCGCTGCCAGCACTGGCCGACTACAGCCCCGAGGACAGCTTCGGGCGGCGCGACGAGATCAAGCGCGTGATCGCCACCGAACTGGCACGGCATGGCACCGCCCACTGGCTCGAACGCCTGCGCCCGGCCGACGTCTGGTGCGCCGAGGTGCTCGACTGGCCTCGACTGCTGCAGAGCAAGGCCTTCGGCCTGCTCGACATGCTGCAGACCGTGCGCCGCGGCGACGGCACGCCAGTGCGCACCACGCGCGGCCCGGTGCGCATCGACGGCGAACGTGCCGTCAGCGAACGCGGTGCGCCGCGCGTGGGCGAGCACAGCGATCGCATCCGCAGCGAGTTCGGTCTCTGACGGCTTCCTCCACCTCCCTCTTCCCGAAAGAAACCATGAGCCTCGAAGGCAAGACCGTCCTCATCACCGCCGCCGCGCAGGGCATCGGCCGCGCCAGCGTCGAAGCGTTCGCGCGCGCAGGCGCCGCCGTCTGGGCCACCGACGTCAACGAAGCCGGGCTGGCCGACCTCGGTGCATTGAATGGCGTGCGCACGCGCCGGCTCGACGTGCTGCAGGACAGCGCCGTGCAGGCGCTGGTCGCCGAGATCGGCGCGGTCGACGTGCTCTTCAACTGCGCCGGCGTGGTCCATGCGGGCAACCTGCTCGAAGCCTCCGACAAGGATCTCGACTTCGCCTACGACCTCAACGTCAAGTCGATGGTGCGTACGCTGCGCGCGGTGCTGCCCGGCATGCTGGCGCGCCGGGACGGCGCGATCATCAACATGGCTTCAGTGGCCAGCAGCGTGAAGGGCGTGCCCAACCGCTTTGCCTACGGCCTCACCAAGGCCGCGGTGATCGGCCTGACCAAGTCGGTCGCCGCCGATTTCGTGACGCAGGGCGTGCGCTGCAACGCGATCTGCCCCGGCACGGTCGAGTCGCCTTCGCTCAAGCAGCGGCTCCAAGCCCAGGGCGACTACGAAGCCACCCGCGCCAGCTTCGTCGCCCGCCAGCCGATCGGCCGCATCGGCACGCCGGAAGAGATCGCCGACCTGGTGCTCTATCTCGCGCAAGCGACCTACACCACCGGGCAGATCCACGTGATCGACGGCGGCTGGAGCCTTTGAGGGCCGCTACGGCAGGTTTTCCCGAAAGATCACCTCGCAGCGCCTCGCCTCCGCGTCCGACAGGGTGTCGCGCTTGTCGCGCAGGTTGGCGAAGATCCCACGCAGGTGATGAACTGCTCCTAGCCGCACTCTGCCTTCCTGCGTCGGACTTCCCTCTGCAAGGCGGTCATCGTCGCGAGCGCTCCATTGCGGTCGATGAGGCGCTGAAGCCCAGCTTCGCGAAAAATTCTGCAGCGCCCGTTCTTCCGGCCCGAAGCACCCAGGTGATGTTCGATTCAGACCCGATGAGGCGTTCAACGAGTGCCTGCCCGATGCCCCGTCGTCGATGCGGCTCAGCGACCACGACCATGGACACGTACCCGTTGGAGATTCCGTCGGTAATCGCGCGCGCGAAGCCGACGATTTCGTCGTCTGCCACCGCAACCACGGCTCGCTGTGACGCCGAAATCAGTCGGCCGAGTTCTTTGACGTCACCTACTCGATGGGCCCACCCGCTGGTCAAGAGTAGGCGATGGACCGCGTTGAAGCGTGCGTGATGCCGGCCTTCCACGATTGCGCCTTGTGCGCGCACGCCAGGTGCAGATACGAGCCAGCGCCCCACGAACCGCAGTTGCCGCCGGCCCCCGATGCGCGCATCTCGCTCTGTAGATTGGCCACGCTCTGGATGCGTGACGTGGCGGGTTCAGTAGGTCTCAGAACGACCGGCTCAAGGCATAAGGCATAGCCCGGGCCATCCTTCACCGACTGCGCTATCGCGATCTTGAAACGCCATCGAATGGCCGCAACGCGGATACGGCGGCACCGAGATCAACCCGCGTGCTGCATCCCTCGGCACAGCCTTGTGCGGACCGTTCGCGCGGAAGTCCTCGCTTGCCCGCACTTGGTCGAATTGTCGGATCCTTTACTTCCATGGTCACGTGGATGCGAGCTCTTCGCACAGCGCCTGAAAAGCTGCTGAACTGTACCCGCGTCGGTGCACCAGCAAGGTGTCGATCCTGGCGAGGGGCTGAGTTCTCACCCCCTTCGGCGCGCGCTGCAACTCCAACACCGACCGCGGTGCCACGCCGACGCTGGTGCCAGCGGCTACGCAAGCGAAGATGGCGTGGTACGACCCGAGTTCGAGGACCTTGAGCCCTCGCTTGTTGCTCAGCCACTGCCGCGCAAATCGGCGGTATGTGCACCCCGGTTCAAGCGCAGCCAAGCTGTCGACTTCAAGTTGACTGGGGTCTTCGACTTCCGGATGGCTGGAGGGCAGCAGCAGCATGAGTTCTTCCTGGTAGACAGGCCGCGCCTCCAGCCGCGTGTCCATGACTTCGCCGATCGGCCCCAAGTCTGCGAGGAAGGCGCAATCCAGCTGATGCGCCAGAAGCTGCTCGATCAGGATTGCCGAGGGCTCCATCCGAAGCTCCACCGCAACCTCCGGCCATCGCTTGTGATAGCGCGAAAGCGGGCCTGGGAGACGGCTCGCTGCGGTGCTTTCCATCGTCCCGATCCGCAGCTTGCCCTTGGGACTGCCGGGGCGCAATGCGTCCTGTGCCTCCGCGGCGAGCAACAGCAACCGATGCGCATAGTCCTGGAAAACGATGCCCTCGGGCGTGAGCGTCATGCGCTTTCCCTCGCGCAGGAAAAGTGCGACGCCCAGCTGTTCCTCCAGCTGGCGCAGCCGAGTCGTCACGTTGGACTGAACGCGCTGAAGTCGCTCCGCGGCGCGCGTCACGCTCAGCTCCGTTGCCACCGCGGCAAAGATTTCCAGAGAGGTTAGATCCATCTTGTCATCTCCTTTTGAGATTGATTTTACTATTATTCATCTTGAATGTAGAATTTCTTCAGTTTTCTACATCGGGTCGTCATCAGCCAGCCAAGCCCTCGTCGCTGACGATCGCGGAGCCCATGATGAGTTCGGCCACCTTCCCGGAGCTCTCCTGCGATGAACACGTGGCCTGATCGGCGCATCCTTGATCTGTTCGGCATCGAGGTGCCCATTCTGCAGGCGCCAATGGCCGGCCCTTCCTTGCACGAGATGGCCATCGCCGTCGCGAATGCGGGAGGTCTTGGATCGTTGCCGTGCGCACTTCTCAGCGAGGCCCAAGTGCGGAGCGAACTGGCGCAGATCCGAGCCCAGGCCCCGACGGCGCCGTTGAACATCAACTTCTTCTGCCACCCGGCCCAGGAGCCGGATTCGCTGCAGGAGATGGCATGGCGCCAGCGCCTGCGCGCTTACTACATCGAACTCGGCCTGGATCCTGCGGGGACGATCCCGAGTTCAACCCGCAATTCCTTCGATTCCGCCATGTGCACGCTGGTCGAAGAGCTTCGGCCCACCGTGGTCAGTTTCCACTTCGGGCTTCCCGAGACGGGCCTCCTCGCGCGCGTCAAGGCAACGGGTGCCAAGGTGATCTCCTCTGCCACGACGGTGGCGGAAGCTCGCTGGCTGGACGCGCGTGGCGTCGACGCGGTCATTGCGCAAGGCTTCGAGGCCGGCGGCCATCGCGGCATCTTCCTGCAGGAAGACATCTCCACACAGCTCGGCACGCTCGCACTTGTGCCACAGATCGTCGATGCGGTCAGCTTGCCCGTGATCGCGAGCGGCGGGATCACCGACGCGCGCGGCATCGTCGCCGCCATCGCGCTCGGCGCCGCTGCGGTGCAGATCGGCACGGCCTATCTCTACACGCCGGAAGCCAAGCTGCCGGCGCTGCACCGCGCGGCACTGCGGAGCCCGCGATCCGAAACGACTGCGCTGACCAACCTCTTCACGGGTCGGCCTGCGCGAGGAATGGTCAATCGACTGATGCGCGAACTCGGACCGATCTCGGACTTGACACCACCGTTCCCTCAGGCTGGCGCAGCGCTGGGGCCGCTGCGGTCCGCCGCCGAGGCGGCCGGCTCCGACGACTTCATGCCGCTGTGGGCCGGCCAGGCCGCCCCGCTCGCGAAAGAGATGGGCGCAGGTCCATTGACCCGCGTGTTGGCAGAGCAAGCCTTGGCGCAGATGCGCAGCCTGGGTCGCTGAATCGGCCGATTTGGATCGGCCGAGCAGACACTTCAAGCGTATGGATGCAGTGGCCGCGCGGGCCCCAAGAAGCCTGGTTGTCGTCGCCGTGGGACCCATCGCCGAGATCGACATGGTCGGCCCGCTTCAGGTCTTCCAGATGGCCAACGAGGCCGGGAATGGCGCGTTCTATGACATATCCGTGGTCACGACCGAGGTCACGGGACGGATCAGCGGTGCGTGTGGTCTCGACATGATGGCAGGCGGCGGCTACTACGCCTCGATGGACGCCCCGATCGATACCCTTCTCATCGTTAGTGGCAAGGACGTCCTCACCTTCAACGATCCGATGCTGTTCGGATGGCTGAACGAGAAGAGCCGCAGCGCGCGCCGGACCGCATCGATCGGCATCGGCGCATTCGTGCTTGCAGCAGCAGGTCTCCTGGACGAACAAAGGGCTGCCACACACTGGGCGTTCGCCAAGCAATTGAGCGAGCGCTATCCGGCCATCGATGTGGATGCGGAGCGGGTGTGGCTGAAGAGCGGATCGATCTACACCTCGGCGGGTGCAACAGCAGGCATTGACCTGGCCATGGCGCTGGTCGAGGAAGACATGGGAAGCCGCGTCGCACTGCATATTGCGCGAATGATGGTCGTCTTCCTGAAACGGCCCGGAGGACAACTTCAATTCAGTGTCGCGCTGAAGGCCCAGATGCCCAGCACCCGGTCGTTCGCGGACCTGGCCGCATGGGTTGCGGAGAACCTGGACAAACCGTTGTCCGTCGAAAGACTTGCGGAACAGATGGCCATGAGTCCGCGCAATTTCGCGCGCGTCTTCCGTGAAAGGACGCGCGTCACGCCGGCGCGCTACGTGCGCCAGGCGCGGCTCGATGCGGCCCGGGTGATGCTGGAGCAGACCCGGCGCGGGCTGGAGCAGGTCGCTTCGCTCTGCGGCTTTGGCAGCGACGAAGTGATGCGCCGCGCATTCGTCGAAGAACTGGGTGTGTCCCCCGCCCAATACCGGGCGACGTTCGAAACAGGTCCCCTCGAGCAGCGCTGAATGGCAGAGATCGTGGGGTGTTCGTCATTTCGCTTCGCCCTCCTGATCCCTAAGCTTCGTTCAGTCGAATGCGAGTTCGACAAGCAAGCCTCAACACCTCATCCTGGAACACCGAAATGAATCCGTCCAACACCAAGATCGCCCTCGTCACCGGCGCCTCGCGCGGCATCGGCACTGCCATTGCACGCCGCCTCGCAAACGATGGCTTCGCCGTCGCGATCAACTACGCCAGCAGTTCCAGGGAAGCCGATGAACTCGTGCTGGCACTGGAAGCCAGGCAGCAGACCTCCATCGCCGTGAAGGCCGACGTCGCAAGCCCATCGGAGGTCAAGGCGATGTTCGACGAGGTCGAAAAGACGCTTGGCAAGGTCGATGTGCTGGTCAACAACGCCGGCATCCTGAAGACGATCCCCCTCGCGCAGACCAGCGACGACGAGTACGACCGCCATTTCAACGTGAACGCCAAGGGCACGTTCAACACGATGCGTGAAGCGGCCGAGCGCCTGAACCAAGGCGGCCGGATCATAAACTTCTCCAGCACGACGCTGGCCCTCAACATGCCGGGCTACGCTGTCTACAACGGCACCAAGGCCGCGGTGGAAGCCTTCACGCACGTCTTCGCCAAGGAACTGCGCGGCCGCAACATCACCGTGAATGCGGTCGCCCCTGGCCCCATCGCCACGGATCTGTTCCTGACGGGCAAGAGCGACGAACTCATCGCGCAGTTCGCCAAGATGCCGCCGCTCGAGCGCCTGGGACAGCCGGACGACATTGCCAGCGTGGTCTCCTTCCTCGCAGGCCCCGATGCGGCCTGGGTCAATGGACAGATCCTTCGCGCGAACGGCGGAGTGGCTTGAGCCGCCCCCATCGATTCTCTCGATTCACACGAATACCGATCACATTTCAAGCACTGTCATCATGAACAAGCAAGTCATCGTCATCACCGGCGCATCCAGCGGCTTCGGTGCTCTCACGGCCCGCGCATTGGCCAAGGCGGGCCACATCGTCTATGCAGGCATGCGCGCGACTGAAGGCCGAAATGCACCGGCCGTTGCAGCGGCAGCCGACTTCGCCCAGGAGAACGACGTCGATCTGCGTTCCGTCGAACTCGACGTTGCGTCCGACGCCTCCGTCGACGCGGGTATCGCGAAGGTCATCGCCGAGGCTGGCCGCCTCGACATCGTCATGCACAACGCAGGCCACATGTCGTTCGGCCCGGCAGAGGCCTTCACGCCCGAGCAGTTCGCGCAACTCTTCGACGTCAACGTACTGAGCACGCAGCGCGTCAACCGTGCCGCGCTGCCGAAGTTGCGCAAGCAGGGCAAGGGCTTGATCGTCTGGGTCTCGTCGTCGAGCACCCGAGGCGGCACGCCGCCCTACCTGTCACCTTACTTCGCCGCCAAGGCCGCGATGGATTCGTTGGCCGTCTCGTATGCGGCGGAGCTGACGCGGTGGGGCATCGAAACCACCATCATCGTGCCGGGCGCCTTCACCAAAGGCACGAACCACTTCGCCCACTCCGGTTCGCCGGCTGACGCGGCCCGCGCAGCGGAATACAACGATGGCCCGTATGCGGGCGTCCCGGAGAAGGCATTGCAGGGCTTGGCGGCGCTCGAGCCCGCTGATGCCGATGCGGCCTCCGTCGCCGACGCGATCGTCGATGTGATCGGCATGCCGTTTGGCAAGCGTCCGTTCCGGGTGCACGTCGATCCGTCCCAGGATGGCGCAGAGATCGTGAACGGCGTGGCCGACCGCGTGCGCGCGGAGATGTTCCGCAATATCGGTTTGCAGGACCTTCTGAAGCCCGCTGTCATCGCGGCCTGACCGATCTCGCACGTTTGTCATTGCCGCCCTGCGCGGGGCGGCAATGACCTCCTCACCACCTGACGAAAGTCTCGACCATGTCCAACTCAACCGCGGGCGCAATCGCGCCACTGTCCATCAAGTTCAACGCCCTCACACTGGTGGCAGCAACGACCGCAGCGGTCGCCGCCTCGACATCAGCCACTCTCGGCTGGTCCGTCTGGGCCATGTTCGTGGGTTGGGTTGCCTTCTTTACGCGCGGACACTCCGCAAAAGATGCGCTTTGCAGCTATCTCTGCCTGGCCATCGGCATCGCTTTCGGCACATTTGCAGCGCTCGGCGTTGGTGCGCTGCTCCCGGTGATGGGACCGCTTGCCTTCGCGCCGGTGGTCTTCGTCGTGGCCATGGTCGTGGTGTCACTCCGCGCCGCCGCGCCCTTGAACAACACTCCCGCCTACTTCCTGGGACTCATCACGTTCTTTGCGGCACACCTGCCGCCCAGCTTGCTTGCATTCGGAGAGCTCGCGGCCGTCAGTGCGCTCGGCACCCTTGCCGCCTGGCTCGCGCATCGCTGGCAAATGCGCATCCTGCGCAGGTGAAACACCAATCCAACGAGCCGATCCCGTTGACTCCGGGGAAAGTCATGCGAACGACCATCCTTCTTGCTGCTGCCGCCCTGCTGCTCGCATCCCTGCATGGCGTGGCTCGACTGCTCCATGTCTCCAGCGCTCTGGCCAGCATTGTCTTTCTCCTTCTCTGGCTCGCCGTTTCCACGTTCAACATGTGGTTCGGCATTGTCGAGGCGGGCTACACGCTTTCTGAGGAGTGGCCCATCTTCGTGATGCTCTTTGGGCTGCCGGCTATCGGCGCGCTTGTGCTTCAGTGGCGACTGGCTAGTCCTACTTGACGGACACCGAAGCCGCAGCGAGCTGACAGCGGTGAGGTTCAGGCTGAAAATTCCTTGCGCGCTCGCTACTGCCTTGACCGCCCACAGGTGGTTCCGGTGCATGTGTCGCACAGCCCGGATCAACCAGCAATGTAAGCAGTCAGCTCATCCAATTTGAGGAATCACATGCCCACCGACGCGCCCCCGATTGCCACTGAACTCGCCGATGTCGGCATCCGGACGTTGGCGGTCCACGCCGGCCAACAGGCTGATCCCAGCACCGGCGCTATCGCGACGCCTGTCGTCAGCACATCGTCGTTCGCTTTCGATGGTTTCGATGCGGGCGTGGCGCGCTTCGCGGGCGCGGAGCCGGGATACCTCTATAGCCGATTCGCCAATCCGACCGTCGCCGTGTTCGAGCGGAAGATGGCCGCACTGGAAGGAGGCGATCAGGCCATCGCCTTTTCCAGTGGCATGGCGGCGATCTGCACCACATTGCTCGCGGTCCTCGAGGCGGGCGACGAAGTCGTCTATGTCGGGACGCTCTATGGCGGGACCGACGGCGTCATGCGCCAGATGCTGCCGCGGCTCGGGATCCGCGCGGTGCACGCAGCCGCCGTCGAGGATATTCCCGGCTGCGTCAATGGGCGCACGAGGGCGGTGTATGTCGAGACGCCGTCGAATCCGACCCTCGGCATCTGCGATCTTGCCAAAGTGGCTGCGCTGGCGAAGGCGCGCGGCCTGGTCAGCATCGCCGACAACACCTTCGCCACGCCCGTGCTCACGCGGCCCCTCGAACTGGGCATCAACGTTGTCGTTCATTCGGCGACGAAGTACATCGGGGGCCATGGTGACGCGACAGGCGGCGTGGCGGTCGCGGGTCTGCCGTATGCCGCCGCGATTCGCAACGCCGGCATGAAGGAGCTCGGCGGCTGCATGAGCCCTCACGATGCGGCGCTGTTCATCCGTGGGCTCAAGACGCTTCCTCTGCGGGTGGCTGCCAGTTGCGACAACGCGCAGACGATCGCCGAGGTATTGCACCGTCACCCAGCGGTGGCGAAGGTGCACTACCCCGGCGTTCCCGAGCACCCGGGTCACGCCACCGCGATACGGCAGATGCGCCGGTTTGGCGGCATTCTGTCCCTTGAGCTTGCCGGCGGCCTGGCAGCTGCTCGCCTATTTCTGGACAGCTTGTCGCTCGTCACGCAGGCCGTTTCCGTTGGGGACACCGATTCGTTGGCCTGCCACCCTGCGTCCACGACCCACAGTGCTGTCGACCCTGCGGCACGGCTTGCCGCCGGGGTCACGCCCGGACTGGTGCGCATGAGCCTTGGGATCGAGGACGGTAACGACTTGAAACGTGACGTGCTTCGTGCGCTCGAAAAAGCCGCCTAGTCGGAGCGGTGAGCGGTGAGCAGCAAAACAAGATACCCCAGTTGCCTGGGCTCTGACATCGCGTTTAGGGATTGGATGACTTTTCTGGCTGATCTATCCAGCCAGCGATGGTTTATCTCTCGGACGGTGCGGCCTAGTCTCGAGAGATCATCACGCCTCAAGGAGATTGACATGGCAGACCATTCCATCAAGGGCAAAACCATCCTCATTGCAGGCGGCGCCAAGAACCTCGGCGGCCTGATCGCCCGCGATCTGGCCGCCCATGGCGCCAAGGCTATCGCCGTCCACTACAACAGCGCGGGCAGCAAGGCCGACGCGGACGAGACCGTTGCGGCGATCAAGCAGGCTGGCGCGCAGGCGGTGGCGATCCAGGCAGACCTGACGACGGCCGGCGCCATCGAGAAGCTCTTCGCCGACACCATCGCCGCAGTCGGCAGGCCGGACATTGCCATCAACACCGTGGGCAAGGTGCTCAAGAAGCCGATGGCCGAGGTGAGCGAAGCCGAGTACGACGAGATGACGGCGGTCAACTCCAAGACAGCCTTCTTCTTCCTGAAGGAGGCGGGCAGGAACCTCAACGACAACGGCAAGATCTGCACAGTGGTCACTTCGCTGCTGGGTGCGTTCACCCCGTTCTACGCCGCCTATGCGGGCACGAAGGCGCCGGTGGAGCACTACACGCGGGCGGCCTCCAAGGAGCTGGGTGCCCGCGGCATTTCGGTGACGGCCGTCGGCCCGGGTCCGATGGACACACCCTTCTTCTATCCGGCCGAGGGGGCCGATGCGGTGGCGTACCACAAGACGGCAGCCGCGCTCTCAGGGTTCAGCAAGACGGGTCTGACCGATATCGAAGATGTCGTGCCGTTCATTCGCCATCTGGTCAGCGACGGCTGGTGGATCACTGGGCAAACGATTCTGATCAACGGCGGCTACACGACGAAGTAGCATGCACGATCTGATTCGCAGGCGAGCGCTGCTGCTGTTGGCCGGTGCAGGAGCGCTGAGCGCTTGCGCGCAGAAGCCTTCGGTGCCTGCGCCGGGCCCGGGCATGAGCGCCTCCGTCACGTACATGAACTTGCTGGCCAAGACGCCCTTTTTCACAGCGCTGTCGCGCGAGCAGTTGCAGTGGGTGATCGACCATTCGCGCGAATGGTCCGTCGTGCCCGGCGCCGAGATCGCCAGCAACTCGCGCGGGGCTGACAGCTTCTGGGTCTTGCTCGATGGCGGCTGGCAGGTCGAGTACGCGGGCCAGAGCTTCAAGGCCGGACACGCCGATCCTGCCAAGTGGTACGGCGGCCGCGACATGTCGGTGCTGGCCATCGGCGAGACGCGCCTGGTGGCCACGGCAAAGAGCTATGTCATGCAGATCCAGCAAAGCGATCTGGACGACATGGTCCGGCGCGGGTTCGCGTTCGGCCCGCACTTGGAGGCTGGGACGGCTTTTTATCGTTCGCTGCGCAAACCCTGAGAATCCCGGAGGGCGGCACACAGTGCCCAGCCCCACTCAAGTTGAAACTGGAGGAGGAATCGACATGCACGTGCTGATGGTCATCGGTGGAGGCCTGGGCCTTCTCGGCATCTTCGTCCTGTTCGGCTGGCTCTGGGGCGCGAATGCCGCAGGCATGGCGCTCGCAGCGAAAGCCTTCGTGCCGGCTTGGTTGCTGGTGGCGGCCATCAACATGTGGGTCGGCGTCAGCCATGCGGGCTACAGCGCACGCGAGGAGTTCCCGATCCTGCTGCTGGTCTTCGCAGTGCCGGCCGTCGCGGCCGGCATCGCGGTCTGGCAACTCTCCCGCATCTGACATGTCGGTCGAAGGCGGTGCCGGCGACCTGGTCAGGGTCGTGACCTTGCTGGGCGCGGCGGTGGTGGCCGTGCCCCTGTTCAAGCGCCTGGGCTTGGGCTCCGTGCTGGGCTACCTCGCGGCGGGCCTCGCCATCGGGCCCTTCGGCCTGGGCCTGTTCAGTGACCCCCAGACCATTCTGCACACGGCCGAGTTGGGGGTCGTGATGTTCCTCTCCATCATCGGCCTGGAAATGCGCCCTTCGCACCTGTGGCGCATGCGGCGCGACATCTTCGGCCTGGGCAGCCTGCAGGTGGTGGTTTGCGGCCTGCTGCTCACCGGGGTCGGGGTGGCCTTCGGATTTTCCCTGGCCGTGTCCTTCGTCAGCGGCATGGGTTTCGTGCTCACCTCCACCGCCATCGTCATGCAACTGCTGGGTGAGCGTGGCGACATCGCCGCCCCGCGCGGCCAGAAGATCGTGGCCATCCTGCTCTTCGAGGACCTGCTGCCATTGCTGGCGCTGCTGTCGGCCAAGCTCGTGAAGGGCGCCACGCTGAAGATCTACGAAGGTGCGCCGCACGGCATGTGCACCACACGCAAGGACGAGGTGAGCGCCGACCTGCTGGCGTTCGCAAGAGGCTGAAGAAGCCGCGCTGCTGCTGCGCGAGGCGCCGCAAATTTTTTACCCGGGTATATTGCCTCTTGTGTTTTACCCGGGTAATATTAGCGGCATGAATCTGTTGTCAGAAACCAAGCGCGCCTTGACTCGGCAATACAAGGAGAGCGCGCGTACCACAGGCGTCTTCGTCATCCGCAACCAGGCGAATAGCCGTGTCTCCGTGAGTAGCAGCCTCGACGTGGAGGGCGCGATGAACCGAGTGCGTTTCGAACTCAACCACCACTCGCATCGCAACAAGGCACTCCAGCAGGACTGGCTCGCACATGGAGCCGCGAATTTCACCTTTGAGGTAGTCGATCGCGTGAAGGAGCGGGAGGAAGACCCGTCCTTCGACCGGGCTGCCGAGCTCGAAAATCTGCTGGCGCTGTGGCAGGAAGAACTGCTGTCTCTCGGCGAACTTGGCTACAACCCGTGATGACCGCCACTACTCCCAACGCGCTGGATTTCTTTCTGGCCATCACCCGCGCGCAAGTGCGCCTTGCGCGCCGCATGGACGACGATCTCGGTGCCTTTCACGGATTGAACTTTGAAGACTTCGATCTCCTTTACCTGCTGATGCGCGCAGACGACGGCCGCCTGCCCATGGATGCCCTCGCGCGAACCTTGGGCGTTTCGATGACCACGCTGGTTCGCAGGATGGTCCTGCTTGAGAAAACGGGCCTCGCGCAACGCCTGCCCGGTCCTGAAACCGCCAAGCAGCGCTATGCGGCACTGCGTCCCGGCGGGCGGCAATTGGTGCAGGGCGCCGTCGCCACCGCCGAGGGCCATTGCAAGGAAGCCGTACGATTGATCGACCCTTCGAACCTCTCTTCCGCGCATATGACGCTGCTGGAGATATGCGGTCATATGGATCCACACGCATGAGGGCGTCAGCGAGTACAACATGAACCTGGTTTGGGCTTGCTGCGCCTTTTGCAACCCCGTAGCTGCCCATTTTGGGTTAGCGGGCTACCGACCAAGTTCCGCGCGGTGTTGCACCAATCGATCAACCAGCAGCCGGAACGTGCCTGTGAGTTCGTTGGAACCATCTTCAACCAACTTGGGCGGCGATGCTGGTGATGCGCCGCGGAACGATCCGGCCGAACTCGCTCTCGGTGTTGAAGCGAGCCCCAGGAGCGCGGCGAGCGCTCAAAGGGCCAAGCCAGGCGTCCGGAAAACCAGGGGAAGCCCCGCTTCGCGATGTCGACCCATCGCTAAAGTAGCGGCCTATGCCTTTGATCGAGAGCGTCTCTTCGATTGACTTGTCGCAGCGGGGCTCGGGCGCGGTGCGCCGACTCATTTGGCGAACAGTGCGCTCGAACAGAGGCGCCGCGGGCGAGGTCGTCAGCGTTGTCCCGGCCAACGCCTACGGCTGCCTCAATCTCGTGCTCGAGGGCCGACCGATTTCCGGCAAGACCGCACTTCCAGAGTGCTTCGTGACGGGGCCACTCACCGCCCCTTTGCACACGGCCGTCTCAGGACCGCTGAGGTCGTTGAGCGTCGTGATCCAGCCCTGGTTGCTGAGCGACTGGTTCGGCGTCTGGCCGGCGGCCATGGTCGATAGGTGGCTGGATGTCCCTGACCTGTCGGACGTGAGCGACGCGGGAAGTGCGTTGCATAAGGCACTGGGCCGCCTGGCGGAGCAGCCGCCGAAATCGGATGGCGATCTCTCGGCCTTGCTCAAGATTCCAGCGAGGCGGACGGATCAAATTGGCGCATGGCTCGCGATCGACGTCCTTGAAGATGCGGGCGTGGCGGCGGCGGCGGGGCGGCTGCTGCTGAGTCAAAGGCAGTACCAGCGCCGATTCAGCGCGTGCTTCGGGGTCGCGCCGAGAACCTGGCTGCGCCTGCGGCAGTCAGAACGTGCACTTCTTTCGCTGGCGAACCCCGCGAACCCGTTCGCGCCGTTGGCGGCGATGGCCCAAGACCACGGTTTTTCCGATCAGGCCCATTTCACCCGGGCATGCACGGGCGCCTACGGCATGCCGCCAGCGACCACGCGCGCCCAGGTGCGGTCACGGCGCACCGGGCATTGGGCGCTCCATGGCGCGCAGGCCGCAAGTTTCGAGAGTCATGTATCGATGCAGCGCGAAGAAGAAGGTCGCGTACAGGATTAGGGACGAGCGAGCGAGCACGCGGCGAGCGCCTCGATGTCGGGTTCGTTCAAGACCTGCGCATCGCACCGGGCTACCTTCCTGCATGCCCATGCCGCCACTCAATCCGCCCCGCGACCGCGCGCCGATCGCACCTGCCACCGCTACTGCCTTCGTCCACGGGCTGTCCGCCGAGGGCTACCTGCTGAGCTCGGTGAATGAAATGCTTGCCGCTTGTCAGGCCGGCAGCCTCTGGTATCTGACCTTCGGCCTGGCCTGCTGCGCGGTCGAGATGATGCACACCGCGGCCGCGCGTTACGACTTCGATCGCTTTGGCATGATTCCGCGGGCCAGTCCCCGCCAGGCGGACCTGATGATCGTCGCGGGAACGTTGACCAACAAGATGGCACCCGCGATCCGAAAGGTCTACGACCAGATGGCGGAGCCTCGGTACGTGGTCTCGATGGGCTCTTGCGCCAATGGCGGCGGCTACTACCACTATGCCTATTCCGTGGTCCGGGGCGTCGATCGCATCATCCCAGTCGACGTGTATGTCCCTGGATGCCCGCCGACACCGGAAGCTTTACTTTACGGCGTGCTGCAGCTCCAGCGCAAGGTGGCCAGCGTGCGTGTCATTCACCGCGACGCACCTGCCGCCGCGCGCGGCGGCGAGCCGGGCGGGTTGCTTCAGCGCTGGCTGCGACGACGCTGAGATCACGGCATCCCCGTCCGACTGCAGTCACGCGTTTCTCGTTCGGAGTCAATCACAACAGCATGAAGGCTGCGGAGATCACGAGCAGCACGGACAAGGACCTGTTGAGAAGTCGAACCCGCGTTTCGTTCTTCAAGGCTTCGCGCAACGTCGCTCCTGCGGCCGACCACGCGGCCATGGAGATGAAGCACACCAGAAAGTAGATGGCGCAAAACACCAGCAGGCCGCGCGCGGAGCCGTCGCTGGCGAATGCGCCCGTTCCTGCAATGGCGGCCAGCCAGGCTTTCGCATTCATCCACTGCATCGACGCCCCGCCCCAGAATGACGAGCGTCTACCGGTGTCGCTGCCGATGCTGCTGCCGGCACGCCAGAGGGTCCAAGCCATGTACAGCAGGAATCCGACGCCAGCCATGGTGACGAGGCTGACCAGCCCTGGAAACCGAGCGAGCACCGTTTGCAGGCCGATTCCAGACAGGACGAGAAGTGCAGTGAATCCGACGGTCGCACCCGCCACCACGCGCATTCCCCCAAAGAACCCTTCGCGCACGGCCACCGCCAGAACCAGAACGTTCACCGGCCCGGGGGAGATAGAGGCAGCCAGCGCGAATGCGGCCATGGATAGCAATTCGAGCGTCATATGCTCAGCCTTGCGCCGTTCCAAACACATGCAGTTGGGCGTGCAGCAAAAGAATGACGGTCTTGGCATCCGCGATGCGCCCATCGGCCACCCTGGCCAACGCATCTTCGATGCTCAGTTCCATCACCTCGATGTCTTCACCTTCCTCGGCCAGTCCACCGCCAGCGCCGATGCGCATCGAACTGTCATAGGGCGCGACGAAAAAGTGCAGGCGCTCGGTGACGGAACCCGGGCTCATGAAGCATTCGAAGATCTTGCGCACCGGCCCGAGCCGGTAGCCCAGTTCTTCCTCGACCTCCGCACGGATGCGATGCTCGGGTTCGGCGTCGTCCAGCAGGCCCGCGGCCGCCTCGATCAACAGGTCGGCGCAACCGTTCACGAACGCCGGGTAGCGGAACTGCCGCGTCAGCAGCACCGTGCGGCGCGCGAAGTCATAGGGCAGCAGCGTGGCGCCATTGCCGCGGTCATAGGTCTCGCGGTTCATGCGCTGCCACCGGCCGTCATTGCGCAGCCAGTCGAAGCTCGTCGTCTTGAGCGTGTACCAGTTGTCGGAGAGCAGGGTGACTTCGCGCACCCGCACGCGGTCTTGCAGTTTCATGGCGCCGATCATATGAGTAGAATCGTGCAAAACCAAGAAATATCGTGCAAGCGAGTTTCCGTTCAGTGCGAAGAACCCCGATCGAAGGACATGTAATGCTGACAAGCCAGCGCAAGCAACACATCCTTTCATTGCTGCGTCGCGAAGGCAGCATCGTCGCGAAGGACCTCGGCGCCCAACTCGGCTTGTCGGAGGATTCGATCCGGCGCGATCTGCGCGAGTTGGCTGCGCAAGGCCTGCTCAAGCGCGTGCACGGCGGTGCCTTGCCCGTGGCAGCGGCCGAAGGCGATTTCGCGCGGCGCATGCAACTCGTGCCGGATGAAAAGGTGGCGATAGGGCGCGCCGCGGCGGGGCTCGTCCTTGGCGGGCAAGTGGTTTTCATCGATGGCGGCACGACCGCCGTGCAACTGGCGCGGCACCTGCCCATGAACATGCGCGCGACGGTCGTCACCCACAGCCCGTCGGTGGCAGTCGAACTGGTCTCTCACGCAGACGTCGAGGTCGTCCTGCTGGGCGGCCGCCTGTTTAAGCATTCGGTCGTCACGGTGGGAGCGGCCACGATGGATGCCATCTCCCGCATTCGCGCCGACACCTACTTCATGGGCGTCACCGGCGTGCAGGCAGAGGCGGGGCTCACCACTGGCGACATGGAGGAGGCGCAGGTCAAGCGCGCGCTGATGGATGCGTCAGCCGAAACCGTGGTGCTTGCTTCTTCCGAAAAGCTCGGCGCTGTCTCGGCCTGGCAGGTTCATCCGCTCAAGCGCGCAGGGCGCATCGTGCATTCGACGCAGGCGTCGAGAAAAATGATCGAGCCATTGCGCAAGGCCGGCGTGGGGCTGGTTCGCGCGGACGTCGATGCGCGTTGAGCTTGCTCTCGGTACCGATTCCTTCGCAGGCGCTCGCTGGCACGGTGGCCGCCGGCGCCGATGTACGGTCAGCCGACAGGCTGAATTGGTCGTCATGCCACCTATGCGCTGCGTCGGTCTGGAACCCCTGCCCGCTCGCCTGGCCTTGTCGAGACTCTTGAGTAGCGCGGTCAGCGTTTCGCCGTCCCGCCAAACGAGCATGGCTATGCTGGTGTGGCCGTCCGCAGCAGCCTTCGTTCGCTATGAGGTAGTGGCACTACCCTCCTCTCGCGGCAGCGCAAGCGCACCTGCGCATTTCAGCGATCGTGGACGCTGGTTTCAGCGTGATCGCGGACGGCGTTTCAAGGTGATCGTGGACGATCACGGAAGCACGCGAGTGAAGGGGTTCATCGTATATCAGTCGTCCACGATTGCGGTGAATCGCCGAGCGTTGTCCATGCCGGCGAGCCGTGTTCGGCGCGATGGCGGTGGTGCTGCACGGAATGCGCGAAGCGGTCATGGCACTACCGGTTCTGTCGCTACAAGGGCTTCCCCAACAGTCAAGCAAAACTCGGCCAGGTCGATGTATTTCATGACCCGCTCGAAGTGACGCTTGGAGACCAATGGGCCCAATTGGGTCGTGGCATCGAACCCGGATCCGATCTTCAAGCCTTCAGCCGCACTTGAAGACTTTGAATCACGCGATCGAAGATGAGACGATGAACGTATACAACCGCGTGCGCATGCAGACGGCCATCGGATACCTTGCCTCTGTCGAAAGGGAACTCAGCCTCCTGGCTGCGTGACTTGGTGTACGTGGAAACGAGGCAGGGTCAAAGTTCCGTTGTAGCTCAACGGATCTCGCTCTGAGAGTCCCACATAGCATCTACAAGCGCCACGGCACGACCATGCTGTTCGCGGCGCTCAACACACTGGACGGCAGCGTGATCTCGATGTGCCAGCCGCGGCACCGCCACAGCGAGTGGCTCAAGTTCCTGCGGCTCATCGAGCGCCGCACGCCCAAGCACCTGAGCCTGCATCTGATCGTGGACAACTACGCCACGCAGAGCCATCCCGACGTGCAGAAGTGGCTGGCGCGACACCCGCGCTTCGTCATGCACTTCACACCCACCAGCGCATCATGGCTGAACAGCGACAGCGTCACCAGCGTGGCAGAACTGGAACTCGCCATCGACCTGTACGTCGCCCATCACAACATCGATCCGAAGCCGTTCATCTGGACCGCACGCGCCTCCGACATCCTGGCCAAGGTCACGCGGGCCAAGGCCGCTCTCGCCGTCACCACGGGATAAGTACTGAACAGAGTGGCGCACTGCACTAGCTCAACTCTTTGAACGCCGGCTTGCGCAGACCGGCGACGGCGGTGCGCAAGGCGAAGATCGCGCCGGACAGCGGGCGCTCGGCGATTTCGTCCTCGCTCATGTTTTCGCGGGTTGTGGTGATGAACAAGGTCTTCATGTCATCCCCGCCGAAGCAGACCATTGTCGGGCAGCGCACAGGTAACCCGTACTCCTCGATGACCTCACCGCCGGGAGAGATCCGTGCGATGCGGTGTCCGTTGAATAGGGCGGTCCAGTAGCATGCTTCGACGTCCATTGCCGCTCCGTCAGGGCGCCCGTTGCCTGTCGGGAATCGCATGAAAACCTCTCGCAGTCCGGGCTCACCGCTGGCGGGGTCGAGCGGCGTCCGGTACATCACATGGTTGGGGGTGTCGGTCGTGTACATCCAGCGCCGATCGGGGCTGAAGGCAAGACCATTGGCGCCCAGGATGTCGCACTGGAGCACTCGGACCCTCAGTGCTGCATCGACGCGGCACAACAATGCGCCGTTGAAGTCGCGCGGCCCCCAATAGGTGCCCGCATAGAAACGCCCGTCTTGGTCGACACCCCCATCGTTGAAGCGCGCGACCGATGGATTGCTCGGGTTGTCGCAGACCTTTTTCTCGATGCGACCGTCGGCGTCTGACAGGTAGATGCCGGAGCGCATGGCCAGAATGAAGCCACCCCTCTCGCGCAATGCGAAGCAGCCGACTTCCTCATCGAATTGCAGGATTTTGTGTTCACCGGTCTTCGGCTGAACCCAGTGGAGTTCCTTCTTGACGATGTCGGTCCAGTACAGACGACCGTCGCGGTCGCTCCAGGTTGGACATTCCGGTAGCGTGCCGATGTAGTCGGACAAGAGTTCAGACTTGTGCATGGCAAGACACTTGATGGACATGGAGACGGCCTCGGTTGCGCCCGAGTTCAAGCACCAACGACCAGCGAGCATGAATGCGCAGCGGGCCGGGCGATTCGTTTCAGGCCAGCAAACGCTTCATGAGTCCGGCGGTTGACGCGTCCAATCCCTGCGTGTCGCCGCTTGCCAAGCGCGGCAGCAGGTCGCTGCAGAGTGCCTTGCCGAGCTCGACGCCCCACTGGTCGAAGCTGTTGATCCCCCACAGCGCACCGCTCGCATAGACGCGGTGCTCGTACATCGCGATCAGCGCGCCGAGACTGTGCGGCGTCACCCGGTCCAGCAGCAGCGTGGTGCTGGGACGGTTGCCGGGAAAGGTCCGATGTCTTGCGACGACTTCCGGCGCCAATGACTTCGCGGCGGTCGGCGCCCGCTCCGTCATGGCCTCATCCGTGCGCTTGCCGAGCATCAAGGCCTGCGCCTGCGCCAGGCCGTTGGCCAACAGTTTCATATGCTGGTCGGCCAGATCGTGCGTCGGATGCTTGACCAGCAGGAACTCGACCGGGATCACGTCGGTGCCCTGGTGCAGCATCTGGAAGTAGGCGTGCTGACCGTTGGTGCCGGGTTCACCCCACACCACCGGGCTGGTCGCGAAGGGCAAGGCGTTGCCGTCGAGGTCGACGCACTTGCCGTTCGATTCCATCTCCAGTTGCTGCAGGTACGCCGGCAGCCGCTTGAGCCCCTGGTGGTAAGGCGCGACGCTGCGGCTCGTGAAGCCGTGGAAGTTCCGATACCAGACGTCGATCAGCCCCAGGAGCACGGGCAGATTCTTCGCGGGCGGGGCGGTGGCGAAGTGCCTGTCCATCTCGTGGGCGCCGGCCAGGAGGGCTCGGAAGTTGTCGGCACCGATCGCCAGGGCGATCGGCAGACCGATGGCCGACCATAGCGAGTAACGGCCGCCGACCCAATCCCAGAAGCCGAAGGTCGTCTCGATGCCGAACTGGGCCGCCGCCGCGACCTGAGTGGTCGTCGCGACGAAATGCTTCGCCGTGTCGGTGCCACCGTTTGCCGCGAACCAGGCCTTGGCCGCATGCGCATTGGCCATAGTCTCCTGCGTCGTGAAGGTCTTGCTCGCGATGACGAACAGCGTCTCGGCTGGACGCAGGTGGCGCAGCACCGAGGTGATGTCGTGGCCGTCGACGTTGGAGACGAAGTGAAAGCCGAGCTCCGGGTGGACGAAGGCCTCCAGCGCCGGCACCGCCATCTGCGGCCCGAGGTCGCTGCCGCCGATACCGATGTTCACGATGTGGCGGATGCCGCTGGTCCGGGTTTCGCGCACCGACTCGACATAGGCGAGCATCGCGTCAAGCACGCCGTGCACCTCGTCGCTGAATGGACCCTGCCCTCGCGGCGCGCGCAGCGCCGTGTGCAGCACTGCGCGGTCCTCCGTGGTGTTGATCGCGGCGCCGGCCAGCATCGCGTCGCGCCGCTCCTCGAGCTGGCACTCGCTCGCCAGGGCGAGCAGCAGTTTCATCGACGCGGCGTCGATGCGGTTCTTCGACAGGTCGGCAAACATGCCGGGAGCCTCGACCGCCAGCGCGTCGAAGCGGCCGGGGTCTTGGGCGAAGGCCTCGCGCAGGTCGAACGAGTGACCGTGCGCCTGGTAGTGGCCACGCAAGGCGGCCCATGCCTGGGTTTGATCGCAGCGGGGTGTGTTCATGGTGTGTCTCGGAGCGTGGTTGACTCAAGATTCCTCGCGCCAGGCGGCGCCGTCGCGCCCGACCAGTGCACTGGAGGCGGCGGGCCCCCACGAACCGGCGCTGTACGGCCTGGGCATTTCGCCCGAGGCCTGCCAGCCGTCCAGGATCGGTTCGCACCAACGCCACGCGGCGTCCAGTTCGTCCCGGCGCATGAAGAGCGTCAGGTTGCCACGGATGGCGTCCAGCAGCAGGCGCTCGTAGGCTTCCATCGGACGCTGCTTGAACTGCTCGGCGAAGTCCAGGTTCAGGCCGACCGGCCGGAGGTTCATGGTGTCGCCGGGCACCTTGGCCATCATGAACAGCTTGAGGCTCTCTTCCGGCTGGAGCTGGATGACCAGGCGGTTCCCCGCCGATTCAGTGCCATTGGACGGAAAGATCGAATGCGGCACCGAGCGGAAGTTGACCACGATCTCGGCCGAGCGCTCGGCCATGCGCTTGCCGGTGCGCAGGTAGAAAGGCACGCCCGACCAGCGCCAGCTCTCGAGCTCGGCGCGGATCGCCACGTAGGTCTCGGTGGACGTGTCGGGCGGAATGCCGGCTTCCTCGAGGTAGCCCGGCACGGCCTGGCTGTTGACGGTGCCGGCGCGGTACTGGCCGCGAACGGTGCGCGAGCCGACGTCGGCCTGCGTGAAGGGCGTCAGCGCCCGCAGCACCTTGAGCTTCTCGTCGCGCACCGCATCCGGATGGATCGAGGTCGGCGGCTCCATCGCGACGATGCACAGCAACTGCAGCAGATGGTTCTGCACCATGTCGCGCAGCGCGCCCGTGCGGTCGTAGAACTCGCCTCGGGTCTCGACCCCGACCTGCTCGGCGATCGTGATCTGCACGTTGCGCACCCAGGTCCGGTTCCACAGCGGTTCGAGCAGGGCATTGGCGAAGCGCAGCGCGAGCAGGTTCTGGACCGGCTCCTTGCCCAGGTAGTGGTCGATGCGAAAGATCTGCGGCTCGGTGAACACGCGGCCGACGTCCGCGTTGATCTTCTGCGCCGAGGCCAGGTCGCGCCCGAGGGGCTTCTCCAGCACGACGCGCGAGTTGGCGCTGGCCAGCCCGGCCGCCGCGAGGTTCTTGCAGATCGGCGCGAAGAAGTCCGGCGCGGTGGACAGGAAGAAGACCCGGACCTCGGCCGGCGAATCCTTCAGTACCTGCGCCAGCGCATCGAAATCCGCGGGCGTGTTCGCCTCCACCTTGGCGTAGTCGAGGCGTTCGGCGAAGCTCGCGAAGGTCGCTTCGTCCATGTCCGCGGCGGGCACGAAGCTGGCAAAGCTGGCCTTCACCTTCGCGATGAAGTCGCAGCGCCCGAGCTGCTCGCGCGCCAGGCCCAGGATCCGGCCATGCGGCGGCAGGTCGCCATCGCGGTGGCGGAAGTACAGGGCCGGCAGCAGCTTGCGCATGGCGAGGTCGCCGGTGCCGCCGAACAGCAGCAGATCGAATGAATTGACTTGGGGCATGGAAGAATCCTTGGGTTGCGTCGCGGATGCGCGCGAAGTCGTCGCTCGGGGTTCAGGCGGTCTGGCCGAGACGTGCGGTGTCCCGTGCCAGCGCGGTGATGCGGCCCCAGTCGCGAGCGGCGACCGCGTCGCCCGGCGTCAGCCAGGAGCCGCCGACGCAGGCGACGTTGGGCAAGGCCAGGAAATCCGGCGCCGTGGCGACGCTGATGCCGCCGGTCGGGCAGAACGCCAGATTGGGAAAGGGACCGCCCAGGGCCTTCAGCATGCCCACGCCGCCGGCCTGCTGCGCCGGAAAGAGCTTGAGTTCCGTGAAGCCCGCCGCGCGCGCGGCGATCACGTCCGAGGGCGTCATCACGCCGGGCAGCAAGGGCAGCGAGCTGTCCCTGGCTGCCGCGATCAGCTCCGGCGTCAGGCCCGGACTGACGCCGAACAAGGCCCCGGCCTTGAGCGACGCGTCGAAGTCCTCCGGCCGCGTGATCGTGCCGACGCCGATGATCGCGCCTTCGACCTCGTTGGCGATGGCCTCGATCGCCTTCAGCGCCACCGGCGTGCGCAAGGTCAGCTCGAGCACGCGAACGCCGCCGGCCACCAGCGCGCGTGCCAGCGGCACCGCATCCTCGAGTCGGTTGATGACGATGACCGGGATCACCGGCCCGGTGCGCATGATCTGCAGGATGTTCATGGCGTGGCTCCCTGGGTGAAGACGAAATGGTCGTGGACCGGCGCGACAGGCGCCGCATGGCCCGGCGCGCCCGGCTCTGCCGCGTGGAAGGTGACGGCACCCTCCTCGGCGCCGAGCGCGTTGGCGCGAAATGCCGCGAACAGTTCGCGGCCCATGCCGTGGCGGGACTCGCCGAGCTCGGCGACGGCCGGCTGGCGCGACTGCCACTCGGCGGCGGCGACGCGGGCCTCGAGCACGCCGCGCTCGGCGTCCAGCACGATTGGGTCGCCGTCGCGCACCCGCGCGAGCGGTCCGCCCGCCAGGCACTCGGGCGTGACATGGATCGCCGCGGGCACCTTGCCCGAAGCACCCGACATGCGCCCGTCGGTGACCAGCGCGACATGGAAGCCCTGGTCCTGCAGGACGCCCAGGATCGGCGTGAGCTTGTGAAGCTCGGGCATGCCATTGGCGCGCGGTCCCTGGAAGCGCACCACGGCGACGAAGTCGCGCTGCAACTCGCCGCGATCGAAGGCGGCGATCACCGCCTCCTGCGTATCGAACACCATCGCCGGCGCCTGCACCACGCGGTGCTCGGGCTTGACGGCCGATGTCTTGATGACCGCGCGGCCGAGGTTGCCGGTGAGCAATTTGAGCCCGCCGTCGGCGCTGAAGGGCGCCGAGACCGGGGCCAGGATGGCGGCATCGGCGCTCGCGCGCGGCGTGTCGCGCCAGGCCAGCCGGCCGGCGTCGTCCAGGACCGGCTGCTGGCGGTAGCGCGCCAGGCCACCGGCGCCGGCCACCGTCAAGGTATCGTCGTGCAGCAACCCGGCGTCCAGCAGCTCGCCGATCACGTAGCCCATGCCGCCGGCGGCGTGGAACTGGTTGACGTCGGCCTTGCCGTTCGGGTAGACGCGCGCCAGCAGCGGCACCGCCTTGGACAGGTCGCGGAAGTCGTCCCAGTTGATGCGGATGCCGGCCGCACGCGCGATCGCGACCAGGTGGATCGTGTGGTTGGTCGAGCCACCCGTGGCCAGCAGGCCGACGATGGCGTTGGCGATCGCACGCTCGTCGACCACCCGGCCGATGGGCGTGTACGCGCCGCCCTCGGCCGTGATCTCGACCGCCCGCTGCGCGGCCGCCGCAGTCAGCGCATCGCGCAGCGGCGTGCCCGGATTAATGAAGGCCGCGCCCGGCAGGTGCAGCCCCATCACTTCCATCAGCATCTGGTTGCTGTTGGCCGTGCCATAGAAGGTGCAGGTGCCCGCGCCGTGGTAGGACTTCTCTTCGGATTCGAGCAGGGCGTTGCGGCCGACTTCGCCCTTGGCGTAGCGCTGCCGCACGCGCGCCTTCTCGTCGTTGGAAATGCCCGAAGGCATCGGCCCGCCGGGCACGAAGATGGTCGGCAGGTGGCCGAACTGCAGCGCGCCGATCAAGAGGCCGGGGACGATCTTGTCGCAGATGCCCAGGCACAGCGCGGCATCGAACATGTTGTGCGAGAGCGCCACCGCGGTGGCCATCGCGATCACGTCGCGGCTGAACAGCGACAGCTCCATGCCGGGCTCGCCCTGCGTGACGCCGTCGCACATCGCCGGCACGCCACCGGCGAATTGCGCGGTGGCGCCCACCTCGCGCGCCGCCTGCTTGATGAGGGCCGGGAAGCGCTCGAAGGGCTGGTGTGCCGACAGCATGTCGTTGTAGGACGAGACGATCGCGATATTGGGCTGGCGCAGTTCGCGCAGCATGATCTTGTCGCCGACCGGCGCCGCGGCGAAGCCGTGGGCCAGGTTCGTGCAGCCGAGGGCCTGCCGGATCGGGCCCTTGGAGCGGGCCTGTTCGAGGCGGGCAAGGTAGGCCGCGCGCGGCGTCGCGCTGCGGTCGCCGATGCGGTCGGTGACCGCGGCAAGCACTGGATGAAGACTCATCGAAGGCTCCTTTATAAAGCGGGTTCCGGCCTCGGGCCGGGCAACACCGGGATGGGGAATCAGCTTGACTCAGTTGGGCTGGATCAACGATCGAGTTTGAGAAACAGGTTGCGATCGGGGGCGAAGTTCGCGTAGAGCGGCAGCAGCGCTCCGCCGATCGCGCCCGCATCGGCGCCGACCGTCCCGGCCAGCACCTGGGGGCGGGAGATTCCCTCCCAGTTGCAACGATCGAGCGCGACGCCAAGCTCCGCCAGGACGGCCGCAAGCATCTCCCGGCTGAACGATCCGTCGACGATCACGGCCTCCAGGTCGAGCAGCGCCGCGGCGCCATTGATCGCCAGCGCGATCGCCGGGGTCGACTGCGCCATCCACGCGCGCGTGACGGGTAGCCACGGCGCGGCGACCGCGCGCGAGTCCGCCAGCGCGCCGGCATCGAGCCCGGCCTGCGCATACATCGACTCCAGCGTGAACAGCGAAGCCACGTTGAGGACCTGGGGCGGCACGGCGCCGCCAGCAAGGCCCGGCCCGAGCGGCATCGACCCCACGGCGCCCGCGTTGCCCGACCCGCCGCTGCGCAGGCGACTGTCAATGACCAGCCCGCCGCCGATGAACGTGTCGATGAACACATAGAGAAAGCTGCGAATGCTGCGTCCGGCCCCGGACACCAGTTCGGCCACGCAGGCGGCCGCCGTGTCCTTGACCATTTCGACCGGCAGCTTGGTCATCGCCATCACCTGCGCGCGGATGTCGATCGCGTTCCATTTGCCGGCCTGCTCCGGCGCGACGCCGAGCAGCGATCGCCAGCCGCCGAGCGACAAGGGTGCAGCGACGCCGACACCGTGCAGCAGTGGTGCGCGTTTGGGGCCGAGCGTCTTGCGCAACGCCTGCACGCGCGCGCGGATCTCGTCGAACAGCGTGTCGGGATCGGGGAACTGGTAGTCGAGCGTGAGGCGCTCCCGCACGTGCCCGGCGAAGTCGACCAGCAGCACATCGAGGTTACGCCGCCCGATCTTGATGCCGATCGAATACGCGCCGTCCGGGTTCAGCGCCATCGGTATCGATGGCTGGCCGATCCTGCCGCGCAATGGCGCGTGCTTGACCACCAGGCCGTCCGCCTCCAGCCCCGCGATGATCAGCTGCACCGACTGGGCGGTCAGGTTCGTCAGGCGTGCGATCTCGGCCTTCGGCAGCGCGCCGTGCAGGCGGATCGCCTGCAGCACCACGCGCTCGTTGAACTGGCGCGTGCCCAGGTTGTTCGAGCCGCGCGGACGCAGCCTGGCGGCGGTTTCGGCTGCGGTCACGGCACCAGGGCGTGAGCAATCACGCCTTTCTTGAACAGGAAGTTGGCGAAGGGCTGCATCTCCCCGGTCTGCACGATGGCATAGGCGCGCGAGACCCGCTCGTAGAAGGCGAATCGTTCGGTGCCCTCACATTGCGCCTCCGTCGCATCGCCGCTGGCCTGCATTCGCGCGATCACGTCACGCTGCAAGGCGCTGCGATAGCCCTCGAGGTTGTCGCTGACCTGCATGTACGCGACCGGCTGCGCGACCGCCGCGTCGAGCGGCAGCACCGACAGCACCGCCGCACAGGCCTCGCGCATGCCGACCCCGGGAAGCCGCACGATCGGCTTGCCGCGGCCCAGCGACTCGGCGGTGAAGTTGGCATCGGCCAGTACGATCTCGTCGCCATGGCCCATCTCGCAGAGCACCTTGAGCAGTTCGGGGCTGAGCAGGGGATCGATGTTCTTCAGCATGGACGACGCCTCATGCCAGGCACTCGGCCGGCAACTGCTCGGGCGGCAGCGCCCCCGTCATCACCGCCACCGTGTCGCTCATGCTGATCTTCTTCGGGTTGAGCACCGCGCCGCGCTTGCCCAGGCGGGCGACGTGGATGCGGTCGGCGATCTCAAACACGTGCGGCATGTTGTGGCTGATCAGCACCACCGGCAGGCCCTTGTCGCGCACCCGCCGGATCAGCTCGAGCACCATGTTGCCTTCCTTCACGCCGAGCGCCGCAGTCGGCTCGTCCAGGATCACCACGTGGCTCGCGAAGGCCGCCGCCCGCGCCACCGCCACGCACTGGCGCTGGCCGCCCGACAGAGTCTCCACTGCCTGCGTCATCGAGCGGATGCCGACCTTGAGGTCGTTCATGCGCGCTACGCTCTGCTCGAGCATCTTCTTCTTGTCGAGCATGCGCAGCACGTTGCCGGCGAAGCCCTCGCGACGGATCTCGCGGCCAAGGAACAGGTTCTCGGCGATGGTCATCGCCGGCGCCACCGCCAGGTCCTGGTAGACCGTCTCGATGCCCTCGCGGCGGGCGTCGATCGGCGCCCTGAAGTGGATCGGCTTGCCGTCCAGCAGGATCTGGCCCTCGTCGGGCACGGTGGCGCCCGACAGGCACCTGATCAGCGAGGATTTGCCGGCGCCGTTGTCGCCGATCACGGCCAGGATCTCGCCGGCGCGCAGCTCGAAGTCGGCGCCGTCGAGGGCCGTGACCTGGCCGTAGCGCTTGATCAGGCCCTTGGCCTGCATCACCAGGGGTGCAGTGGCGGCTGTCATCATCGGGCTCCCTTGCGTGAAAGTTGGTCGACGGTCACGGCGACGATCACCAGGATGCCGGTGATCAGCACCTGGTACACCGACGACACGCCCATCAGCGTGAGGCCGTTGCGCAACACGCCCACCACGACTGCGCCGACCAGCGTCCCGAGGATCATTCCGCGGCCGCCGAACAGGCTTGTGCCGCCGAGCACCACCGCGGTGATCGCGTCGAGGTTCTCGGTCTGGCCCGCGTTGGGATCGCCGACGCCGGTGCGCGCGACCGACATCAGCGAGGCGATGCCGTAGAACACCCCGGCCAGCACGTAGACGCCGAGCAGCACGCGCTCGGGCGGGATGCCGACCAGCCGGGTCGCCTCGGGGTTGTTGCCGACCGCGTAGACATGCCGCCCGGCGCCGGTCTCGCGCAGCCAGAACCAGACCCCCAGGTAGAGCAGGATCATCAATATCGTGCCGTAGGCGATGTTGGTGCCGCCCAGCGCGAAGGTGCTGCCGAACCAGGTCATCATCGGCGGCACCTCGGTCACCGTCTGCGCGCCCGAGTACAGCTGGGTGATCGCGAAGGCGATGTTGAAGGTGCCCAGCGTGACGATGAAGGGCGGCAGCCTGATGCGCGTCACCAGCAGGCCGTTGATGAGCCCGAAGCCGGCCGTCACGGCGATGCCCGCCAGGATCGCCAGCGGCGCGGGCAGCCCCATGTCGGCCGCCAGCTTGGTCATCACGATGCTGCCGAGCGCCATGATCATGCCGCACGAGAGGTCGATGCCGGCCGTGAGGATGATCAGCGTCTGGCCGATCGCGATCACGCCGACCACCGTCACCTGCTGCAGGATCAGCGAGAAGTTCTCGCCGCTGAAGAACTGGTCGGTCGTGAAGCCGAAGGCGATGCAGGCGATCAGCAGGGCGATGAACGGGCCGAGCTGTCCGAGCGGGGGCAGCTTGGCACTCAGAGTGGTGGAGGGGATGGCAGCCATGGCGGTGTCCGGTGTGCAGTGGCGCCGCGCTTACTTCTTGCCCCAGCAGAGCTCGGTGCCGAGCTTGGTGTCCTTGCTCTCGACGCCGTCCACCGGCTTGGCGGCGATCAGCGTGACGCCGGTGTCGGTGTAGCCGCTGACCTTCTTGCCACTGGTGGCGTAGTCGACGCCGGCGGCGACGCCCATCGCGGCCATCTTCAGCGGGTACTGCTGCGAGGTGGCGGCGATCTTGCCGGCCGCCACATCCTTGATGCCGTCGCAGCCGCCGTCGACCGAGACGACCATCACGTTCTTGTCCTTGCCGGATTTCTGCAGCGCGTTGAAGGCGCCGGCCGCGGCCGGCTCGTTGATCGTGTAGACCAGGTTGATGTCGGGATTCTTCTGCAGGCAGTTCTCCATCGCGGTCTGGCCCTTGGCGCGGTCGCCGAAGCTGTCGGCCATGCACACCACCTCGGCCGGGCGGGCGAGTTCGTTGTTCTTGGCGTCGTTGCTCTTCAGGCCGAAGCCCTGCAGGAAGCCGTTGTGGCGCTGGGCGCCGACCGGGTGGCCCGGGAACAGGTCGAGCGTCGCGATCTTCACCGGCTTGCCGGCCATCGCGGCCTTGGCGTATTGGCCGATCAGGGCGCCGGCCTGGTAGTTGTCGGTGGCGAAGAGGGCGTCGGTGGCACTCTGCGGATCGGTCGGGCTGTCGAGCGCGATCACCATCACGCCCTTGTCCTGGGCCTTCTTGATCGCCGGGATGATGGCCTTGGCGTCGCTCGGCGTGATCAGGATGGTCTTGGCGCCGGCGGCGATCATGTTTTCCATGGCGGCCACCTGGCCGGCGTTGTCGCCGTCGGTCTTGCCGGCGCCCGAGAGCAGCTTGGCGCCCTTGGCCTTGGCTTCGGCGGAGGCGCCTTCCTTCATCTTGACGAAGAAGGGGTTGGTCTCGGTCTTGGTGATCAGGCCGATCACGGGTTCGGCGGCCTGCGCGGTGCCTGCGGCGGCCAGCACCAGGGTCGTCGCTGCGGCAGCGGCGAGTTTGAGATTCAGCATCTTAGGTCTCCTTATTTCGCGGGCGACTTGCCTGCGGGGGCTTGAAAGCGCCCTCACCCTCAAAGGCTTGGCGAAGGGGGGCGAGGCAACTATAGTTGGGTTCGAGTATTTAAATCAAGTTGAGTTATTTAGTGGAAACCCGAAGGAGACATCAATATGTTCGTGGTCTGCGGTGAAGCCCTGATCGACGTCTACATGGGCGAGCCCACGCCCACTGGCATGCGGCTCGATGCACGCATCGGCGGCTCGCCGCTCAACGTGGCGCAGGGGCTGGCCCGGCTGGAGCGGCCCGCGGCCTTCCTCTCTACGCTGTCGACCGACGCCCTGGGCGAGCGCCTGCTGGCATCGCTCGTGGCGGAGGGCGTCGACACCTCGCTGGTGTTGCGCAACGACGCGCCGAGCACGCTCAGCGTGGTCAGCATCGACGTCAACGGCGTGCCTCGCTACGACTTCCACGGCAACGGTGCGGCCGACCGGCGGCTTACGCCCGACATGCTGCCGGCGCTGCCGGCGGACACGCGGGTGCTGCAACTCGGCTCCTACGCGCTCGTGGTCGAGCCGGTCGGCAGCACTCTGCGCGCACTCGCGGCAACCGCCCGTGCGCGCTGCCTGATCGCCTACGACCCGAACGTCCGGCTCAATGTCGAACCCGACATCGCTCGCTGGCGCGAAGTGGTCGAGGGCATGGTCTCGCTGTCGCACCTGGTCAAGGTGAGCGAGGAAGACCTCGCCCTGCTCTACCCGGACGAAACGCCCGAGCAGGTGGCGCCGCGATGGCTGACGCAAGGCGCGGCACTGGTGGCCGTCACGCGCGGATGCGCCGGCTCGAGCGCCTGGACCGCTAAGGCGCGTATCGACGCGCCGTCCAGGCACGTGGAGGTGATCGACACCGTCGGCGCTGGCGACACTTTCCAGGCCGCCTTGCTGACCTGGCTCGATGAACACGATGCGCTCACGCCCGTGGCGCTGAGGGCGCTGGACGAAAGGCAACTGGAAGCGCTGCTGCGCTTCGCCGCGAAGGCTGCGGCCATTACCTGCTCCCGCCGCGGTGCCGATATGCCGAGCCGCGCCGAACTGCCCTGAACCGGTCCCAGGGCGTCCCGGGGCCGGCCGAGAAAGCCACCATGCCTCTAGGGAAATGCTTATATGGGCGAGCTATAGCGTGGCCGTCGCCGCCGTGGCGAACAAGCTGGCGCGAACGATCTGGGCAGTGCTGGCCCGCGGTCTAGCTTGGCGCCCCGGGGCTTGGCAGGCTGCGCGCTGACGAAGATTCCAGAACAACGTTTTTGAAGGAGAGCAAGCGACCACGCGTGTGATGGGACAGACAGGTCGGACCGGGGCGGGGACACTCCGATAGGGAACAAGAGCATCAAGCTCGTTGATCAGATGGGAACCTCGTCAGCGAAAACCATCAGGGCCGGCAGGCATATCAGCTTGCACAACAGGCCGGATAGATACATGGACGCCCCCAGTTTGCAAGGCTATGTCACGTTGCTGGCGAGCAGGAGAAGATTGCAGACATACATCCGACCTTCAGACGCATGAAGCGCTTCGGCCCTGATGGAATGCGCTGGCTGGCTCCTCAATAAGACTGCGAGCTCGAAGCTCGTTATATCCGTCAGGTTTGACCAGCCCCGGTCCTACCTGTATTGCCATCAACGATCGATTGCCATAGCAACCTGTGAGAGAGTCTTTACGTGATGCGCCGACGTTCGCGCGCTGCAAAAGCTACGAAGCTGCTGTCGGCGCATGCATGGGTTCATAGGCCTTGCCCGTGGACAGCAACGCCCACGCTAGCCGCGCGTTCTTATTGGCCATCGCCACGGCCGCAATGTTGTGATGTCGACGGCCAACCAACCTGCCCAGCCAGGTGTCGGCTCGGTCAGCTCGCGTCTTGGCCAACTGCACCAGCGCACGGCCCCCGTGGATCAGCAGCGTCCGAAGGTAGACGTCGCCGCGCTTGCTGATGCCCAGCAGCTTGGTCTTGCCTCCGCTGGAGCTCTGATGCGGCACCAGCCCGATCCATGCGGCGAACTGCCGCGCGTTCTTGAAGTTGGTCGGGTCGCCGGCGCTGGCCACCAGCGCGCTTGCGGTGATGGGGCCGATGCCTGGAATCGTCTCTAGGCGACGGCTGACCTCGTTGCCGCGATGCCATACCTCGATCTCCCTCTCGAGTTCACGGACCTGCCGGTCCAGTTCCTTGAGGTGCTGCAGCAGCCGATCAATCAGCAGCCTGAAGCGTCCGGGGAGCTCATTGCTGGCATCCTCAATCAGCCCTGGAACCGTCTCGTAGACATGACGAATGCCTTGGGGAATGATGAGCCCGAACTCAATCAGCAGCCCGCGAATCTGGTTTGCCTGGGCACTGCGTGCGTGGACGAAGCTCTCACGGGCCGTGTGCAACGCCAACACAGATTGCTGCTCGTGTGACTTTGCCGGAACAAACCGCATGTTCGGTCGGGTGACGGCCTCGCAAATAGCTTCCGCATCAAGCGCGTCATTCTTGTTGGTCTTGACATACGGCTTGACGAACTGCGGCGCCATCATCTTCACGCGATGCCCGAGCGCGGTGAGCTTGGCCGCCCAATAGTGCGCCCCGCCGCAGGCTTCGATACCGATCAAGCAGGGCTCCAGACGCGCGAGGAACGGTGCAACCTGGTTGCGTTTGAGCTGCTTGCGAAGTACGGGGACGCCGTGCTCGTTGATGCCGTGCACCTGAAAGACGTTCTTGGCGAGATCCAAACCAATCGTCGTGATCTTCATGAGCTGCCTCCGATATGCAGTGGGCAATATCGCCCGCTGACACTCTGGCAGCCGGCGAACGCCGGAGAAAGGGGGCGTCCATTCCAGTAAGACTGCAGCCCTGCCTCCTGCTTCTTCACACACACGAGTTACTTGCGATCCGGGAGGCGCCCATATAAGCGAATCCCTAGAGCGTCTGCCCATGCGCGAACTCCGCCACGAGCAAATCGACAAACATTCGCGTTCGAAGGGGCAGGAAGCGACGCGAAGCAAAGACCACCTGGATGGGTGCACTCTCGCCCGTCCAAGCCGTCATGACCTCGACCAGGCTTCCGTCTGCCAGCTCGGCCCCCACATCCCACACCGAGCGGCGCACCAACCCGAGCCCTGCGAGCGCCCAGTCGTGGGCCTGTTCGCCGTTGTCCGTGACCAGTTGTCCACGCACGCGAACGCTGGTCAGCGCGTCGTGGGGGCGCGCGGTCGGCCGGAATGCCCAGTCGGCAATCCCCGACGCGCTACGGGTCATGACGATGCAGTCGTGGGTCGCAAGATCGGCGGGCGTTTGCGGCAGTCCGCGGCGCGCGAGGTAGCTTGGCGCCGCGCACATCACGCGCCGGTTTGACGCTAGCGTGCGCACCACCAGCCGCGAGTCTTCCGCACCGCCGATGCGCACGGCGCAATCGAAGCCGCCCTCGATCAGGTCCACCACCGAATCCGAGAGCGAGAGGTGCACCGACACGCCCGGGTTGTCGCGCGCGACGCGGGCCATCGCTGGCCCGACCCAGCGGCGTCCCAACGCAACCGGCGACGACACGCGCAGCACGCCGCGCGGCGCGTGCGATCCGTGACCGATGACCGCCTCGGCTTCGTCCACGTCGGCCAGGATGGACTGACAACGCTCGAAGTAGATGGCGCCTTCGTCGGTCAACGCGAGCCGGCGCGAATTGCGGTGCAGCAGCCGCGTGCCCAGCGCCGCCTCGAGCCGCGCCAGGCGCTTGCTGCCGACGGCCGGTGAAAACCCCAGCGCGCGGCCCGCGGCCGAGAGGCTGCCGGCGGTCACGGTCTGCACGAAAAGCTTCATGTCGGCGAGTTCGGGCATCTTTTACCTTTTGGAATAGTCGCTTGTCAGTTAAAGGCTATTTTCTCCTAGAACGAAAAGAAAGACAGTGAACACCTTCGCGCCCCATCGCGCATCCACCAGGAGTTCTTCATGCTGTCTTCGTCCCCACCTTGCCGTCGAGCCGCCCGCGTCGCCCTTGCCATGGCCACGGTCGCCGCCCTCTCATCCCCCGCCTTCGCCGAAGCGCCCGCACCTGTGCTGCCCTCGCCCGCCCACGTTGTGCAGGACCGCTCGATCGCCGCATCGCAACGCGACGCCATGTCGCTGGCCGCGCGACGCTATCTCGCCTTCTGGGACACGGGCGACGAAGCCCAAGCCCGGCTCGCCCTGGCGCCCGGGTTCATGGACCGTACGCTGCCGCCGGGGCGCCCGCAGGGCGTCGAGGGCCCGCTGTTCGCATCGAGGAACTTCCGCGCGGCGGTGCCGGACCTGAAGGCCGAGGCCGAGGAGATGTTGCTGGTGGGCGACCGCGTGGTCGCGCGTCTGCGCTTTACCGGGCACTACACCGGCAGCTTCCAGGGCAAGTCAGGCAGCGGGCAACGGGTGGATTTCATCGCAACCGACGTCTACCGCATCGCCCACGGGCGCATCGCCGAGAACTGGCACCTCGAGGACAACCTGTCGCTGCTGCAGCAGCTGGGCGTCGTCCATCCCTGAGGCCGCGAGCACCCCCTCTCATCACGGATTCCGGAATCCGGATTCCGAAATCACAACCAACCATCGACTGGAGTACCCATGTCTTCCTCCCTTTCCGATCAGACCGTTGCCGTACTTGGTGGCAGCTCGGGCATCGGTCTTGCCGTCGCGCGCGGCGCACAACGGCTCGGCGCGCGCGTGATCGTCGGCGGACGCGACCCGCAAAGGCTTGCCGCGGCGGCGCGCGGGAACCCCGGCCTCGAGACCGTGACGCTCGACATCACCCAGGAAGCCGAGGTCGTCGCGTTCTTCGAGCGCCTCGGCGCGCTTGATCACCTAGTCGTGACAGCCAGTGCGTTGATCGGCTCGTCGCCGCTTGGCGCGCTCGACTTCGATGCAGCGCGTACGGCCTTCGAGGTGAAGCTGACTGGCAGCCTCATCGCGGCCAAGCATGCCGCTCCGCGCCTGCGCCAGGGCGGCTCGATCGGCTTCACCTCAGGCATGCTGGCACGCAAGCCCTCACCCAAAGCAGTCGTCAAGACGGCGATCAATGCGGCGCTGGAGGCCGCGACCCGGCAACTGGCGCGCGAACTGGCCCCGGTGCGTGTCTATGCGATCAGCCCTGGCCCGGTGAACACGCCGAGCTGGCGCCTGATGGATGACACCAGGCGGGCCGCCATGTTCGACAAGCTGCGTCAGACGCTTCCGGTGGGCTTCGCCGCAAGCGACGCCGACACCGCGGCCGGCTACCTGTTCGCGATGCAGGCACGTGCGCTCACGGGCGCCGTCATCGACCTCGACAGCGGTGCATTGGTCGCCTGATGCGACGGGGCCCCACGCCGCCATGACCACCTATCCCCGCAAGACGGTCGAAGCCGAGGCGCCGTCCCTCGACCATGTGCTTCTGGTCACTGCAGACGCACGGCCCACACTGTCGTTCCTCACCGAGGTGGTCGGATTGCGCATCGGACCGAGGCCGCCCTTTCGCTTCCGCGGATGGTGGTTGTATGCCGCAGACCGTGCGGTGGTGCACATCGCGCTGCGCGGGCCCGCCTCGGCGGACGAACTCTCCGCGCAGGTGGGCGCCCGCGCGGCTCGGGGCAGCGGGGGCGTGGTCGACCACATCGCCTTCCGCATGACGGATGCGGACGCTGTACGCCGCCGCCTGGACGACCGCGCGTTGCCCTACCACGAGGCTTTTGTTCCGCAAACGGGCGAGTGCCAGTTCTTCATCGCGATTCCCGACGGCCCCGTGGTCGAACTGGTCGCGGAATCACCCAATCCCCATCCTCTCCACTCCCTTCCCTGAAACGTCCTTCATGTCCCACTCCACCCAATCCTCAAACCATTTCTGGCCCAATGGCGCGCGGCTCGTGATCTCGATCTCCATGCAATTCGAAGCCGGCGCCCAAAGCGAGCACAACAACGGCGCGCCGTTCCCGCCGCTGGCCGAGGATGTGCCCGACCTGCCGGCACGCACCTGGTTCGACTACGGCGTTCGCGAAGGCATTCCGCGGATGCTGGACCTGTGGGACAAGCATGGCGTGAAGGTCACCTCGCACATGACCGGCCAGGCAATTGAACGCCACCCGGCGCTGGCGCGCGAGATCGTCCGCCGCGGCCATGAAGCGGCCGCGCATGGCCAGACCTGGACGCCGCACTGGACGATGACGGCCGAGCAGGAGCGAGCCTCTTATGTCGCCAACATCGCCGCCATCGAAAAGGCGACGGGTACGCGGCCGGTCGGCTTCAATGCCTTCTGGCTGCGCGGCACGCCCAGGACGCTCAGCATCCTGCAAGAACTAGACTTCACCTATCACATCGACGACCTGTCGAGCGACGAGCCGATGACCACCGAGGTCAACGGCAAGCCCTTTGCCATCGTCCCCTATACCTTGCGCAACAACGACATCGCACGCTATGGAGCAGAGGGCCCGCTGACGGCCTCGGTTTTCGGCCAGGAGCTCAGGGACGAGTTCGACCAGCTCTACGCCGAGGCGGGCGGACGGCGCCGAATGATGTCGATTTCCACGCACGACCGCATCGGTGGAACGCCGGCGCGCGTGAAGGTCATGGGCGACTTCCTCACCTATGCCAGCAAGCATCCAGACGTGGCCTTCGTGCGCAAAGACCAGATCGCGCAGTGGGCACTGTCGATGCCCAGCGTGCCTCGAACTTCCTACTAGACTAGCCTTGAGAGCCTTTTTAGAACGACCTCATGCAGGATCTGCTTGTCCATCTGTGGACTGCCTCACGTTCTACGTCCGCATCCATGCACGGGTGGCACCCCGTCGGGGCCCCTCACTGGCGATGCCCTCGTGCCGGCGATCAGTCAAACGCTGTCCAACAAGGCCGGAGGAAACCGCTGGCGATAGCGCGCGGAGGCCAAGCGAGCTCCGCAGGTTGACGAGCACCACAACCGATCGCCACGCCGACTGCGGTCAAGGAAGAGCACCGGACAGGTGGGACTAGCGCAGATCTTGATGCGGTCGCGCGAAACGGCGCGTTGCCGCCCTGCGTTCATGGCGCTAGCTGCGGCGGCAGCCAGAAGCAGCTCGACGGGATCGAGCTAACGATTGTCGAAAAAGCCGATCGCCGATCGCTCGCTCAACGGGCGAAACCGCCGACAAAGGCCGCGCCGCCACCGCCCCACGTGCCCCAATCGACGTTGTTCATCTCGTCGATCTGGGCCTCTCGCAGATCCTCGCTGTTCATGCGTTGTTGATATCGCATTTCCTGGTAGACCGAGTACTGTGCCGAGTTGCCGACCAGCGCCATTCCATTTGAGGAATCGCGCATCACGTAGTAGAGGCCTCCCTTGTACTTGACGGGCGTGACGGCGTCTTTGGGTAGCTTGGCGTAGAGCGCGGTCTGTTCAGGAGTGGTCGGTGAAACGATCTTGAAGCCCGCCGCGATTGCGATCTTGTCACGGTCCGGGTGGCCAGTTGCGCAGCCGGCCGTCATCGCAATCAATGCCATGGCGCAGATGCTCTTGAAGATGGTTGGAAGTGTTTTCATTGCTTTTCTCTTGGCGTTGGCGACAGGTGACTAGGCAGCGCAGCAGTCCGTTCTCTGTTCGATGCAGAATGCTCTGGGAGCTTGGCCTGCAATGTAACCTCTCTGCTGACGCGCACGCAACGGCCGACGCACGCGTCGACCCCCTCCTCCACAACTTGAGTGCGGGCTTCGCCGCCGTCGGCGAAGCCTGCGAGCAGGGTTCGCTTGAAGTCGATGTCCACGGCATGCTGCATCTTCCTGCCGTGATGGCCCTGCCTGAAGAGGGTGAGCCGCGGCGCTTGCGCGAGCTCATCTACAGGGAGATCGGCGACGTACAGTTCCCCGATGTCCTGCTGGAGATCGATTCCCAGTGCAACTACAGCGAGGCGCTCCTGGGCCACCGGGCGGAAACCGCCGCCGAACTGCTCGCGCGGTATGCCGCCCTGCTCGCTCATGGCACCGACATCGACGCCAAGAGCGTGGCGGCGATGATCCCCGGCCTGGACACGGCGTGGGTGTCCGTCGCGATGCGGGCGCTGGAGACACACGGGCGCTTCCGGCGAGGCGTGGTCGAGTTCCGGGGGCGCGATACGTGAGTCCGATAGAGTTCGAGAAAGCTGAAAAAGCTTAGGTCGTTGTCCACCGAACCGGCGGCAGCCCAGTGCGCGCGGCGAAGAACAAGCTCGGTCTAGCGGTCGTCATCAGATCCCGACCAACAAAAACCTCCACCAGACGACTCAGCTCCGTTTTTCCATTTTTTCATGGGCATCCACGAGCTGAGCAAGCAGTTTCATAAAAACGGCGCGATCGTCCGGAGACAGTGGCTCGATCAATAGCTCTTGAGAGCGGTGTATGCTTTCTTGCAAATCATTGATCAGCTTTAAGCCCTCCTTGGTAATCACCGAAAGTCTTGATCGACGATCGTCCGGATTTACTCGAGTCTCAACCAGTCCTTTGTCGACCAAACGCTTCATCACTTCGGCAGTTGTCGTGCGGTCCAGAGAAAGCTCTCGGCCAATTGCTTTCTGATCCAGCCACGGGTTCATCGACAGTGCTGTCAGCATGCCGACCTGAAGCGGCGTGATACTTTCTGACTTGCATAAATCGAAAAATATCGCCTGACCGATCTGAGTCAGTCGACGGATTAGAAAACCCGGACGGCGCCACATTGTTTGGCGCAGGGGGTTGAAGATCTCGGGGCCCGGGGGCTTTGGCGCATCAGTTGTGCCACCTGTCTTTTTTTTAGCGGGAGAGCGCTTGGTCGTCATCCTGTGATCGCAAATATCGTCATACGACGAGTGTATCGCCCCCTTGGGTTTGAATAAAATACCAAACTGCGCCTCAAGTTCTACTACAGCAAGTCGAACTTCAGGTACTCACCAAGAAGACGGAAAAAGTCCTCCTCATCATCCCACGGGATCATGTGGCCAGCACTGGCGGCTGTACATTGCACCAAGCCAGGCGCGAGCGTTCTGATCTCAGTCAAATCCTCCGGAAGCATCACCCCCCCTTTTCCCGCCGCCATGAGAAGTCCGGGTGTACGCAGCTTGAGTAGATCGGTGTGGATGTCGTCCTCGTGGAAGCCGACATGCGCCTGAATGATGGCATCTTCGTTGCACGTGTGGAGCCATTCGGCCCGCAACCGCAGTTGTTCCTCTGTCCAGGTTGGGGCGAAGGGCCGCAGTTCCTCGGCTGTTATGCCCTGCGCAGCCAAGCGAATAGAGTCCATATACCAGGTCAGCGGTACCGGGTAAGCCCGGCGACCGGGGCCGGACATCGGCGGATCCACTAACAACAGCTTGGCTATGCGCTCTGGGTTGAGCGTCGTAGCGCGAATCGCAACTCGGGCGCCCATCGAGTGGCCCAGCAGCGTCGCAGATGACCATGCCAGAATATCCAGTAGATCGAGCACGTCGGCCGCCATTGCATCAAGGCTTGCGATCATCCCAGGTGCACTAAAGGACAACCCGCGGCCCCGGAAGTCAAGGACATGCACGTCAAAGTGCCGCGCCAACCGCTCGGCAACGAAACCCCATGTGATTGCTGGACTCGTGATGCCCGGCAACAGGAGTAAGCGAGGGCCTTGTCCTCCATAGCGCAGCAGGTGCAAGCGCACCCCGTTGGCGCGTACGTGATAGCCATAAGGAAAGAAACTCATTGCGACTCCGTGATAATCCGCTCGTCCATACTCTATAGCTCCAACCAATCATTGAAACTCGCGGTGAATAACTCTCGCCCAACTGAACTAAGGGCGGTCGCCGCAACGGCAGCGAGTATCGCCAATCAAACGAGCCGCCCCAAGCGATCGTGGACCGCATCGATCCAACGTGACATCGCCAACATAGAATTCAAGTAACTATCTAAACTATGAGTTTGAATGTGGTTTGCATCGCATTTGGAATCAGAGCGGTCGGCGCGAGTCGCCTTAAGTCTGCGGGGGTTTTCCGAGCCAACTGCGGATGCGATTCCAGAGCACGCTCCACATCATCCCGGCGATCGACACCGTGGGCTGCGACTCGTTGGAAACGGCCGTTTGCCCGCCGAGCCGCCAAGTGATCTGCTTTCCGAAGTCCGCCACCATGCGACGCACGAAATCCTTTACGAGTCCGGAGCGCGAGAATTGTGCAAGCGGCCCCTGAAGGGCATAAATCATGTCCACGTGAACGCGAGTGTTGTCGGCCGACAGTGCCTCCAGCCTGTAGCTAATGTCCCCTTGGGTGCGCGACTTGCTCAGACTGTCTTGGCCGGCACCGCGAAGGACCGCACGCTTGGCGGCGTCGTCACGCTCCAACCGCGCTGCACCGGCGAAAGCCGCCGACATCGGGCCGAACTTGATGGCGATGGTGCCCTTCACCCTCTCCCCTTCGTGCGAGTCGATAGTCGCGCCGGGCAAGCAGGATGCAACCGCAGGCAGGTCGCCCATGAATTCCCACACTTGATTCAGCGGATTAGGCACGTCGAAATAGACTTCGATCGCATTCCCCTTGGCCTTGGCCTTAGCCATTGCTACCGGGTCGACTTCCGCCATCTCCGCAAGACCGTTCGAATCTGCAGTGGGCGGCTTGCTGGGCGAGTGAGATGGAAGTTCTGTCTGCCTTGGTGTCGTGACTCGGTTTATCGCGACAGATCGCGACGAACTCATTTTTTGTCGCAGCTTTTCAAATAGCACGTCGGGGGCGTCGCGCTGCTGTTGCAGCACGTCCAAGATGGCATCCACGATGCCCTGGTATCCAGTGCAACGGCACAAGTTCCCGGATAGCTCGAGGCGTACTCGCGCTTCGTCAGCTTCGGGCAAACGAAGCACGATGTCGCGCGCCGTGGTGAGCATCCCAGGTGTGCAGAAGCCACACTGCAGCGCGTGATGGCGCGTGAACGCTGGCCGCAGCAGTTGCATCACCGCATCATCGTCGTAGCCCTCGATGGTGGTGACCTCTTGGCCTTCACATGCCACGGCGAAAGTGATGCACGAACGCGTAGGTTGACCGTTGACGAGTACCGTGCACGCGCCGCAGACGCCGTGCTCGCAGCCGAGGTGAGTCCCTGTCAGGCGCAGTTCGTCGCGCAGGAAGTCGCCAAGATGCATCCTCGGCTCGGCCTCCCGGCTGAAGCTGCGGCCATTTACTTGAATGGAAATCGGGTCCAAGTCTTTTACTCCGCTTGTCTTAGGTCGGCAAAAACACCGGACTGCTCGAGCGCGCGCTCCACGCAGGCCGTGAAAAGCTTCAGATCGATGGTGTCGCGCTCGGGGAGTGCGACGCTGACGGCCGCTCGCAGCTGTTCACGCCCCGCAGCGCTGGCACCCTTGATCGCGATTTCAGCCGCGAGCTCACTCAGCAGAATGGGTGGACCGTCGGCGGCCCCTAAAACGATTCGCGCACTTTTGCGCGAGACATCGAAATAGACCGCTGCACTGGCTTCTGCAAACTCGCCTGGCTTGCGGCAGACCTTGTGGTATCCCCAATGCGTAGTGGGAGTCTCGGAAGGCACAGCGATGGAGACAATCAATTCATCGGACTCAAGCACTGTCGTGTAGGCGCCGAGCATGAGCGCGTGAGCCTCGATCGTGCGCTCGCCTCGCGGCGACCTAATCACGATGCGCGCACCGAGTGCCGCGAGCGTAACCACCCAGTCGGCCGCGGGATCGGCATGCGCCAAGCTACCTCCGACGGTACCGCGGGTACGGATCGCCCGGTAGGCGATCCCACTTGCGACTTGACGCATCGGATGTCCTGCCAGCGGCTGGTGTGCGCCATCCTCTACCTCGGCGTGCGTTACGGCAGCGCCGATTTCAACCCACCCAGCCTTGCGACTGACAGCGCGCAGACTTGGGATGTTCGCGACGTCGACCACTTGCGCCGGTCGCGCCAATCTCAGGTTGAGCATTGGACCCAAGGACTGACTTCCGCTCATCGCTTTCACAGTGCCGCCCCCTTTTGCCAGCACGGCAAGCGCCTCATCTACTTCGAGGACGCGTGTGTATGCGAACTTGGACGCCTTCACTTGACGCCCTCCTGTACCAGCTTTGAGCCTTCGAGGGCCTTGAGCAATCGACGCGGCGTCAACGGAGTCATTAGCACCTCTGCAGCACCAGTACCTCGCAAAGCGTCGTTCACGGCATTGAAGATAACCGCCGGCGGCGCGATCGCGCCACCTTCGCCCACGCCCTTGGCACCGAACTCCGTGTGAGGCGAAGGTGTCTCGAAGTGTTCGATGCGAATGCGCGGCACTTCCGTGGCGCCAGGCAAGATGTAGTCAGCCAGGGTGGAAGCCAACGGCTGGCCTTGGTCGTCGTAAGGACTCTCCTCGTACATCGCAGTGCCGATACCCTGAGCGATGCCGCCGATGGTCTGCCCCTCCACGATCATCGGATTGACCATGGTGCCGCAATCTTCGACGACGACATAGTCAAGAATCTCAACCTCGCCCGTCTCCGTGTCGACTGCAACAACGACAGCGTGGGTCGCATACGTAAAGGTACCGGTGTCGACTTTGGGCTTGTACGCACGCGAAACTTCCAGGCCACCGAGATGAACGCTCGCAGGCAGCTCCTGTGGCGTGAGGTACCACGCGCCCCCTACTTCAGACAGGGGAATCGACTTTTCCCCGGCGATAGCGCGCCCTTCGAGCAATGCGACCGTTTGCGGGTCGACGCCCATGAGATAGCCGGCGATCGACTGGATTCGAGGCAAAAGCTCCTTGCACGCGGTCGAGATGGCGCCCCCTGACATGACCGTTGCGCGAGAGGCGTAGGTTCCCGAGGAGAAGGGGGTAAGCGCTGTATCACCATGCACAACCCGAATTCGTGCGACCGGAATTCCAAGTACGTCATTGGCGATTTGCGCGAAGCTGGTTTCCATGCCTTGGCCATGCGAGTGCACGCCGACGCGCACTTCGAGCCCGCCATCCGCGGTCATCCTGACAAGCGCCTGATCAAAACCAGGCACCACTGGCAACCCCCAGTTGGCGAACACCGTGGTGCCGTGGGCAGATTGCTCGGTATAGGTTGCCGTCCCGAACCCGATCCGACGTCCGTCCGGCTCTCCGCGAGCCTGGCGCTCCCGGACAGCTGCGAGTCCAATCATCTCCACTGCACGGCGGAGACTCGCGGGAAAGTCGCCGCTGTCAAAGTGCTTGTTGGCCACATTGACGTAGGGCATTGCAGCGGCCGGGACCAAATTGTCCATCCGGACCTCCCAAGGCTCGCGCCCAACTTCACGCGCAACAGCATCCATGAGAAGTTCGATCGCGAAGCAAACGCCGGTGCGCGCCACGCCGCGATAGGCCATGAACCCTGGCTTGTTGGTCGCGACACATAGGGTCTCGCAGCGATAACCGCGAAAGGTGTACGGACCAGGCAGATTACCGATCGCTTGGCCGGGCTCCAGACCGACAAAGAAGGGATAGTAGGAATATGCGCCGCCGTCGATGGTGATGACAGCGTCCAACGCCAGGAGCTTTCCCGTTCGGTCCGCATAGGCCGTGAGCTGGTAGTGATGCTGCCGCGTGTTGGCACCGACGATCAGATGCTCGCGTCGATCCTCGAGATAGCGGAATGGCGTCCGATACGTCTTGGCCAACCAGGCTATGCACAGGTCCTCAGGGTAGAGCTGACCCTTGTAGCCAAAGGCGCCGCCGACGTCGGGCGACACCACGCGCACAGCCTCCTCATTCATCGAGAGGTGCTGGGCTATTCCGATGCGCAGCAAATGCGGAACTTGGGTCGCACTGACCACCACGAGTTGATCGGCCTGGAAATCCCAGTAGGCCAACACCGATTTTCCCTCTAGCGGCACGATGCACTGACGTGAGAGCTCGACCGTGCGACTGACTTTCACCTCCGCCTTCGCGGCAAGTTCATCGAAGTCGCGATTGGCCCGCAGCGTGAGAAATACATTGTCTTTCCACCCAGGGTGCAGGAACTCCCCCGTAGCCGCGAGAGAGGACTCAGCGCTGTGGTAGACGGGCAGCTCGTCATACGAGACCTGCACTTCCTCGAGTAGGTCTTCCGCCACTGCACGAGTAGGAGCAACAGCCATGGCGATGGCCTCCCCTACGTGGCGAACCTTGCCCGAGGCCAGCGGCGGCAACGCTGAGTATTGGTATGTAGGTAGCGAAGAAGGTGAACCGATGTCTGCTGCATCCGTCATCATCTCGCGCAGGAACACCTTCCCGGTAAGCTCCTCAGGAATCTCAACGCCAGTGATGCTGGCGTGCGCCAAAGGGCTGCGCAGGAACGCAACCTCCTGGAGGCCCGGCAATACGAAGTCACCAACGAAATTGCCTTTGCCTACCATATGACGCGCGTCCTCCTTGCGAGGAACCCGGGCTCCAATGCCCTCGCGCTTTAGCAGTCTCGCCGGAATGTCTGCTTGGTCCATGCGTTTCCTTTTCCTTAACTAATTTCCTTGTGCCGGACCGCACTGAATGTGCAGCGACCCAGCACGGTCTCCGCGATCCGAAACCAGCCGAACTGATCAGAGTCATACGCCACTGCCGCGCTCCCTGCAATCAAAGCGTGCCTCGCTCGTGACTGCATTCCACGTTCCGCATTTCTCACCGCATCGCCGCTCACCAATTCGACTACGCGCCCGCACAAGAACTCGACGTCGTCAAAGCCCCTGAGCGAACCGGTTTCCTCGAGCGCAGCGCGACCGGCTGTGCACGCGGCTCCGAAAGTACTGCGAATCCCCGCCACCCGCAATGACGATCTTGTCTAGCAACTTTCGACGCTGCATTGAGGCTCCTTCTCCAAGTGATCGGCGCACAGAAACAAGACGCTAGCCCACCGGGCCGCATCACGCCGCGTCATGCTTGCCAACGTGGATCCTGAAGCTCATGCCGCAATATATGACAGTTCACGTGCACAAGTATATGCCTGACCGTACCGCATGGGAAGCCGATATTTGCTGACGCAAACCCTAAGGTCCTGCCTCTCTATTTTTGGTGCCATTGCTCAATGAAGATGCCCTGTTTTGGCCCCCGATCCAGGGCTCGAGGATCCAATCTGGTGCGGCGCTACCGAGTAGAAACCCGTACTTGAAAGCATCAGGAAAGCGAACTAATATGACAGTTCACTGAGTATATTTTCTGGGTGCTGCAACTACAGGATGGAGCCATGGATTGGATCAAAGTCGCCTCAGCGCAAGAGCTGAGTAACGATGAAGCTAAGACGGTCAATGTCGCCGGCTACGGCGTCGCGCTGTACCGAATCGAAGACGAGTTCTTCGCCACAGACAGCATGTGCACGCATGCCACGGCTCTGCTGTCGGAGGGTTTCGTGGAAGATGGATGCGTTGAATGCCCATTGCATCAAGGCCGCTTTGATGTTCGTACTGGCAAGGCGTTGTGCGCGCCGGTCACCGTGGACCTGCGCACTCATGCCGTGAAGCGGGAGGGCGACGACATCTACGTGTTGTCGCCTGTCGGCAAATGACGTCACCCGGAGTTGTCATCGTTGGCGCGGGTCAATCGGCGGCCGTCGCGGCACACTCTCTGCGCGAGCATGGCTACCGCGGTCGTATCACGATGCTGGGCCGGGAGCGCCACAGACCGTATGAGCGCCCGCCATTGTCCAAGGCCGTGTTAGTGGCTGCTGAAGAGCCCAGGCTCGACGTACTCACGGAAGAATCCTGGACGCGCAGCAATATCGACCTGATGAGCAGCAGTAACGCGGTTGCCTTGGATCTTCCTCAGCAGCATGTCAGCCTTGCAGACGGTCAGGTGCTCGAGTACGAGGTGTGTCTGATCGCTACAGGCGGGGAGGCCAACACACTTGCATCCGCCCCGCCCGCCGATCCCCGCGTGCACTACATCCGCACCCTTGATGACGCGCGGCGGCTGCGAGCGGCCCTTCAGGTCAAGCCGCAAGTCGCAATTCTGGGCGGCGGCTTTCTTGGCCTCGAAATTGCAAACTCCGCACTCTCGGCAGGAGCGACGGTGGCAGTCCTCGAGCGCGCAGCATCCCTGCTCGATCGCTTTCTGCCACCTGAGGCGTCGGCATGGTTGGAATCTGGATTGCGAGATGCAGGCGCACAGATCCTGCTCGGGGTCTCCATCAGCGACGTCCATTCACTGCCAAGCGGTCGCATGCGCTTGATCACCGACGTCGGCGATCTGGAAGTTGATGAGTTGATCGTCGCAGTCGGTCTCACGCCCAACGACGCTCTTGCCCGCGATGCGGGCCTCGAGATTGCGGCAGGCGGTGGCATTCTGGTGAATGCGTTTTGCCGCACCAGCAACGAACATGTGTTCGCGTGCGGCGACTGCACCAGTCAACAGCGCCCGGGCCAAGCTGCGCCAACGCGCCTGGAATCATGGCAAAACGCGAATGAGCAGGCGCGCACTGCCGCCGCCGCCATGCTCGGCGCTCCTCTTCCGGTGCCGGCGGTACCGTGGTTCTGGACCGACCAAGGAAAACACAACATTCAGGTGCTTGGCCTGCCGGCCCCCGATCTTGAATATGTGCGCCGCGGCGATCCGTCCAATGACAAGGTGCTGTGGCTTGGCCATCGGGGTTCTGTTCCGCTACACGGCGTGGCGATCAATGCAGGCTCCGATCTGAGAGCGATACGCCCTCTTTTCGAACGTGGGCAGCCCGTGCAGTTGGAGGACTTTCAGCTGGACACCATCAATCTACGCGCATGGGCCAAGCAGATGCAAACCGACGCCGTCGCGACCGTTCAACCACCTCTCAAAGCCTAAGGAGTTTCCATGTATCAATCACAGGCGGTCATCGGCATCACGAATGCCCGAAAGAATCCGCCCTTGGAGCAGTGTGTCTGGCCAGCGGACGCCCTGAACAACATTCCGGACTGGGTCTACACCAGCCAGGCCATCTACGACCAGGAGATCGAACGCATCTTTCGGGGGGACACCTGGAACTTTGTCGCCTTGGAAGCGGAGATTCCAAACCCGGGCGACTACAAGCGCGGTTACGTCGGCGCCACGGCCGTGGTGATCGTTCGTGCAGAGGACAACACGATCTCCGTCTTCGAAAACCGCTGCGCCCATCGCGGTGCCGAGTTCTGTCGCTCCAGTCAGGGGAATACGAAGGAATTCGTCTGCCCATATCACCAATGGTCGTACGACCTCAAGGGAAACCTGCAGGGCGTTCCTTTCAAGCGCGGCATCAACAAGGTGGGCGGCATGCCGGCGGACTTCAAGAACGCCGACCACGGCACCCGCCAGTTGCGGGTGGCCACACGCAACGGCGTGGTGTTCGCCACCTACTCCGACAAGACCCCCCCGCTGGAAGAGTACATGACCAAGGAGATCGTCGAGGAGTTCGACGTCCCGTTCTCGGGCAAGAAACTCAAGATCTTGGGCTATTGCCGCAACGAGCTTCCGTGTAACTGGAAGATGTACCACGAGAACCTCAAGGATCCGTACCACGCGACGCTGCTGCATTCATTTCTCGTGGTGTTTGGCCTACTGGTGCCTGGCATCAAGTCGATCGTGTTCGCCGACAAGGAGCATGGCCGCCACGGCTTCATGGCTTCGGCCAAGCCAGACGAGATCTATGCCACTGTTGCCGCCGACGACAAAGCGGAGATGCGATCGTTCAGCGACAACCTCAGGCTGCGCGACGAACGGTTCCTGGACTACGTACGAGAGTTCAAGTCGCCCTGGTCCGCCAACATGATGACCATGTGGCCGAACTTGATCGTTCAGCGCCAGATGAACACGATGGGTGTGCGCCAGATCATCCCGAACGGTCCGAACAGCATGGTGATGCAGTGGACCATGTTCGGCTATGAAGATGACACACCGGAAATGACGCGGCACCGCCTTCGCCAGGGCAACCTGATGGGCCCTTCCGGCTTCCTCGGCCTTGAGGACAACGAGGCATTGAAGTTCGTGCAGGAAGGCCTGCGCAACTCGTCCACGGACAACAACGTCATCAAGCTCGATTCTGGCCATCAAGGCACGGCACGCAACCTCATCTCAGAGTCCTGCATCCGCTCCCTCTACCAATACTACCGAGACGTCATGGACATCCGTGTCGCGGAGAGCGCAGCATGAAGGAGAGACTCGCCTACACCCAATCCACGATCGCGCCCAAGCTCGCGGCCGAGCTGCGCGCCGAGATCGAATCCTTTCATGCCGAGTACTGCGCCGCCCTGGACGCGAACGACGTCGAGCGCTGGCCCGACTTCTTCAGCGAGGAAGCAACGTACCGCATTACCTCTCGCCACAACGCACTTTTGAACATGCCCGTGGGCCTCGTTTACTGCGAGGGTCTCAACATGATCATTGATCGCGCCCTTGCCGTCGCGCACTCGCAGATGTTCGCGCCGCGGCACATGCTGCACGTGCTGGGGATCACGCGAGTACTGCAGGAAACAGGAAGCACGATCAGTTCCCAAACGCCCTTCATCTTGATGCAGACCCTGGTGGAGGGCCCGTCCACAGTGCATTTGGCCGGCATCTATCACGACAGTTTCGTGCGCGAAGGCGACCGGCTGCTTATTGCCAGCCGCGAAGTGGTGCACGACACGGAAATTCTTGACACCGCCTTGGCATATCCGGTCTGAGGCCACTTAGGACGACTATGAATCAAACCCCAAAGATCGCGCTCGAGGAGCACTTCTCCGCCCCCGGCTTCGACGAGTACTCGGCCAAATACACGCGAGCGCTGCCAGTCGAATTCGTCGCCAAGCTCGACGCCAAGCTGACCGACTTCGACGATCAGCGCCTGGCGGAGATGGATGCTGGGAACATCGAGTACGTCGTACTGTCGCAAACGATGCCCGGTGTACAGGCTGAGGTGGATCGCGACATCGCCATCCGCCGGGCGCGAGAGAACAACGAGTTCCTCGTCGAGCGCGTGGCGCGCCATCCGCGACGCTTCGGCGCCTTTGCCCACGTAGCACTGCAGGACCCAGCAGCCGCGGCCCAGGAGCTGGAACGCACTGTCGTCGAATATGGCTTCAAAGGCGCGATGATCAACGGCCACACCATGGGACGCTACTACGAGAGTGGCGAATTCGATGTGTTCTGGGAGCGCGCGCAGGCGCTCGGCGTGCCCATCTATCTGCATCCCAACGCGTTCAGCCAACCACCGGCGCTGCTGGAGGGCATGCCGGTGCTCCAAGGAGCCGCCTGGGGATGGGGGGTGGAAACGGCAGGCCATGCATTGCGCCTGTTGTTCGGCGGGGTGTTCGACCGATTCCCGCGCCTGATCCTGCTTTTGGGCCACATGGGGGAGGCCCTGCCATACCAGCGCTGGCGCATGGACAGCCGCTTCGCTGCGTATCCATCAGGTATCAAGCTGGCGCGCAAACCCAGCGAGTACATCGGCAGCAACATTCTGATCACCACGTCTGGCGTGTGCTCTGCACCGTCACTGCTGGGTGCGATTGGCGAGCTTGGGGCGCAGGCTGTGCTCTTTTCGGTGGACTACCCGTACGAGTCAACCGCCGAGGCCTGCACCTTCATCGAGGAGGCGCCGCTAGACGACAAAACCCGTGCGCAGGTGTGCCATGGCAATGCGCGCCGGCTCTTCAAGCTAGGCAGCCCGGAAGACCTTGCGCTCCTGCAGTTCTAACACTTCTTTCCAAAGGACGAAAAATGCCAGTCAGCGATTATCAAATGGTCAAGGCTTGGGACGAGGTTCTGAAGCTCAGCAAGGTGGAGCGCGGACAAAAGGTCTCGATTCTGTGCGGCCCCCACACGCATCCGCAAACGCTGCAGACTGCGACGATTGCAGCTCAGGCCGCCGGCGCGATCGTAACCAAGATCGAGTTGCAGCCCATCAACGCGGAGAAAGCCACCAGCCGCGACCTGATGAACTACCTGGGCGAAACACCCCTCACCAATAATCCAGTCGCACTCGCGGCGATGAAGAATAGCGACCTCGTCCTGGACTTGATGCTGCTGCTGTTCTCGCCCGAACAGATGGAAATTCTCGAGTCTGGAACGAAGATCCTCCTGGCCGTGGAGCCGCCCGAGGTACTGGTGCGGGCGGTGCCCACCGAGGCCGATCGCAAGCGCGTGTTGGACGCATCGAAGCTGCTTAAAAAAGCAAAGAAGATGCACGTGACGTCGCCTGCCGGCACGGACGTGACTTTCCAGCTCGGTGAGTTTCCGATCATCTGCGAATACGGCTTTTGCGAGGAACCCGGGCGCTGGGATCACTGGCCAAGCGGCTTTCTCTTTACCTTCGCCAACGAGGGCGGCAGCGACGGCACCATCGTGATTGATCGCGGCGACATCCTGCTGCCGCAGAAGAACTACGTCTCGGAAAAGATCACATTGAATCTGCGCGACGGTTTCGTGCGCAGCATCGAAGGTGACGTCGACGCCGCCATGCTGCGCGAATTCATGGAGGCCTACAAAGACCCCGAGGCCTACGCCATTGCGCACATCGGCTGGGGGATGCAGCCACGTTGCTACTGGCACACGCTGTCGCTGATGGACCGCGAGGCGACAACCGGTCAGGATGCGCGCTCGTTCGAAGGCAATTTCTTGTTCTCGCTGGGGCCGAACAACGAGGCCGGTGGCCCTCGCACAACGCCTTGTCACCTGGACATTCCGCTGCGCAATTGCACGGTGAAGTTAGACGGCACCGTCGTGGTTCGCGATGGCAAGGTGATCGACGAGGCTTTTCAATGAGCGCCGATCAGGACATCTATCAGAAACAGGGATTCGGCAATACCGTCGCGCCCAAATCGCCGTACGGCCTGCTGATCATCGACTTCGTCAATGGATTCGCCGATCCGCTTACGTTCGGCGGTGGCAACATCGAACCGGCTATCGAATGCACGCGAGGTCTTCTGGCGACGGCACGCACACGCAATTGGCCAGTCGCGCACACGCGGGTCGTGTACCAGGACGATGGAGCCGACGCCAACATCTTTGCGCTCAAAGTTCCGCCTATTCTCGCTCTGCGCGAGGACGCACCGGAAAGCCAGATCGTTCCACAGCTTCAGCCCAGCAGCGGCGAACTGGTGTTGCGCAAGACCAATCCCTCGGCCTTCTTTGGCACTTCGCTATCGGCATGGCTGTCTCAACGCGGCGTGCAGACCTTGCTGATTGCGGGATGCACGACGAGCGGCTGTGTGCGCGCCAGCGTGGTTGATGCGATGTGCCACGGTTTCCGTCCCCTCGTCGTCACCGACTGTGTTGGCGACCGGTCTCTGCAGGCGCACGAAGCCAACCTCTTCGATATGAACCAGAAGTACGCGACCTTGATGCCCCGCGATGTTGCCCTGGAAGCAACCGCCCCGGAAGAACACGACGTCTCGGCCTGACACCTAGCACTCGAAATTCCCGTCAGTCACTTCCGTCAAAACCCCGGCGCATACCGTGCCAGCAACCCCCACTACCTGGAGAAATGAATGACCATCAAACTCGCTGCCGCACTAGCGGTCTCACTCGCGACGCTTGCGTTCCAAAGCCGTGCCGACGTCATCAAGGTAGGTGTTATCGCACCAATGTCGGGACCGTTCTCTGTGGTAGGTCAAACTTGGGAAGGCGCGACCAAGGCGTACCAGAAGCTCAACGGCACGACAGCGGGTGGGCACACGATCCAAGTCATCTACCGCGACCTTCCTGAGATCAATCCCGCGCAAGCCAAGGCACTGGCGCAGGAGCTTGTCATCAAGGAAGGCGCCCAGTACATCGCCGGCCTCTATTTCACGCCCGACACATTGGCTGTCGCTGCGCTCGCGCAAGAGGCCAAGGTGCCGGTCGTGATCTTCAACGCATCGACATCGTCGCTTCTCGAGAAGTCGGAGTACCTGCTGCGAACCTCCTACACGCTGCCGCAGATGGCCGTCCCTGTCGCCAAGTACGCGCTGGAGAAAAACGTCAAGAACGTCGTCACGCTGGTCAGCGACTTCGGCCCAGGCCTCGATGCAGAGAAAGCCTTCACCACCGAGTTCGTCGGCGGCGGAGGCAAGTTGCTTGAAGCTATCCGTGCGCCGCTGAAGACGACTGACTTCGGCCCGCTGATGCAGCGTGTGAAGGCGCTCAAGCCTGATGCCCTCTACGTCTTCGGACCTGGCGGCCCCGCCACCTATGCGATGATCAAAGCCTACAACGAAGCGGGCTTGAGGGCTGCAGGCGTTCGCTTTCTGGGCACGGGCGAAACTGATGAGGATCAACTGCGCGCGATCGGCCCGGATCTGCTCGGCATCGAGACCGGCATGTTCTATTCGGCGTCGCACAACTCGCCGCTGAACAACACCGTCATCAAGACCCTGGGCGAAGTAGCGCCCAAGGCCATCCCGACCGTCCAGTTGGCGAACGCGTTTGACGGCCTGCATGTGATCTATCACATGGTCACGGCAACGGACGGCAAGCGCGATGGTGCCAAGGCATTGGCCGCCGCCAAGGGCCATTCGTGGGAAAGCCCGCGTGGCCCGGTGAAGATCGACCCGGTTTCCCGAGAATTCGTGCAGAACGTCTACATGCGCGTGGTCGAGAAGGATGCTTCCGGACGATTCGTCAATCGGGAATTCCGGACCTTCGAGATGCAACCCGACTACGGACGCATTCAGAACGCGTCCAAGTGACGTAGAGACTGCAGCATGTCTATTGCGCTTCTCAGCAGCATTCTGGTCGACGGGATCGCGTACGCCATGATCTTGTTCATGATCTCAGTGGGCCTGTCGATGACCATGGGTCTGATGCGGGTCGTGAATCTGGCCCATGGTGCCTTCGCGATGCTTGGCGGGTTTCTCGCGGCCAGTATTCCGCAGCGCCTGGGCATTCCCATCGGGTTAGGCTTCGTGCTGGCGATCGCCCTGGTCGGCGTAGTGGCGGTGCTCTTCGAGCGCATCCTGCTGCGCCGCTTCTACCGGCGCGAAGATCTCGACCAGATGCTGGTGACCATCGGGCTGATGTTTGTCGCGACAGCAGCGGTCAACCTGATGTTTGGATCCTCGGTGACATCCGTCGCGCTGCCCGAGGCATTCAGCGGCACGGTGGACCTGGGCTTTCGCTCCATCCCCCGGCATCGGCTCATCGTCGTCGCCTGCGGGTTAGTGGTCGTTACTGTTCTCTGGCTGACTGTGGACCGGTCTTCCTTTGGTATCCGGGTACGCGCTGCAGTCGACAACGCGCCCATCGCCCGGGCCATAGGCATCGACACGACGAAGATCTACGCGGCCACCTTTGCAATCGGCGCAGCGCTTGCGGCCCTGGGCGGCATCGCCGGCGCAGAGCTGCTTCCGATGGAGCCGACCTACGCCTCCAAATACCTGGTGATCCTATTGGCGGTGGTGGCCGTGGGGGGCAACGGAAATCTGTTTGGCTCATTTTTTGCAGCGTTGCTGCTTGGCATCGTGGAGACCTCGATGAAGTACATGGTTCCGCAGCTCGCATCGGCTGCGTTTTTTCTGACGATGATCATCGTCTTACTGATCCGACCGCAAGGGCTTTTCGGGAGACAGGCATGAGCGCGGTGAGCCCACCCATGGCGGTGGCTGCACCGTCTCGCACTCGCCCGTGGATGCAGTTGCGTGTCGAGATCGTGCTGATGCTGACGGGGCTGCTTGCTTTCGTGCTGTTCCCGCAGGACCTCGGGTTGCTGACCAACATGGCGACCATGTCCATCTTCGCGCTGTCGCTGAGTCTCGTGCTGGGCCAGGCCGGCATCGCGACCTTGGGTCAAGCCGCGCTGTACGGCGCCGGCGCCTACGTCGCGGGCTGGACTGCGCTGTATCTGACGGCCGATCCGATCGTCGGCTTGTTGCTTGGCGGCCTGGGCGGCGGCGTGATCGCGCTGCTGAGCGGCGCCGTGATGCTGCGCTCGACCAAACTCACGCTGGTCATGCTCACCATCGCAGTGGCCCAGTTGCTGCTTGAGCTCGCCAACTGGGCCAGATGGCTCACCGGCGGCGACGACGGTCTTGCTGGCTTCAGCATTGCCCCCCTGTTCGGCATCTGGGAATTCAACTTCCTAGGCCACACCGGCTACTTCTATGCCTTGGGCGCGCTGGTGCTGGTGTACTTCCTCGTGCGCAATTTGGTGGAATCACCCTTTGGCTTGACGGCCAAGGCAATTCGGCAGGACCCCGGGCGCGTTCAGGCGCTGGGGGGGCGTGTCTACCTGCACTTGCTGGCCGTCTACACCGTGGGCGGAATCGTGGCGGGGCTGGCTGGCGCGTTGACAGCACAAACTAGCAAAGTGGCCAATCTCTTCATGCTGGATTTCACGACGTCCGCGGGTGTCGTGGTCATGATTGTGCTGGGTGGCACGCGCCGCCTGGCGGGCGCCGTGCTCGGCACCGTCGCGTACATGACCATCCACCACATCGCATCGACGTTGAACCCGTATCACTGGCTGTTCTTCATTGGCTCGATGTTGATCGTCGTACTCATCGTCCTGCCTGAAGGCCTGATCGGGATTCTGGACCGGGCCGCGACGTACGCCAAGCGGCTTGGCAGCAACGGGGGGGCCCAATGACCGCTCGACTCCAAACCCACAACCTCTGTCACTCCTTCGGAGGTCTGGCCGTCACGCAGAACGTCACGCTGTCCCTCCCCCAAGGCGCCCGCACGGCACTGATCGGGCCGAACGGCGCTGGCAAGACGACGTTGGTCAACCTGCTGAGCGGGGCGATGCAACCGCGGTCCGGTGACATCCAGCTGGATGGCCGCTCGATCGTCCAGCTACCGCAGTACGCACGCGTGCGCAGCGGCATCGTTCGCACGTTCCAGATCAGCCGTCTGTTCAAAGACCTGACGGTGGCGGAAAACGTCAAGGTTGCCGTGCTGCAGCGGCTCCGGGCCTCCATGCAGTGGTGGCCCTCGCCAACGCGTTCTGCACGCGTCCATGACGAGGTCGACGAGACGCTAGGCATGCTGGGCCTGCACCCCTATGCGAGTCGAGTCGTGGGGCAACTGGCGCTCGGCGAGCAGCGGCTTGCAGAGATCGCGCTGGCGCTTGCGATGAGGCCACAGGTGTTGCTGCTAGACGAGCCTGGCGCCGGTGTGCCGCAGGGAGAAGGCGGCCGCGTCATGGACGCCGTTGAGAGTCTGCCGAAGGACCTGTCCGTGCTGCTCATCGAGCACGACATGGACCTGGTTTTCCGCTTTGCCTCGCACATCATCGTCCTCGTTGCCGGTGCGGTGATGGTCGAGGGCTCGCCGCAGGAAGTCGCCGCCAACGAACAAGTCAAACAAATCTACTTCGGACGAGACGGTCATGCCTAAGCCCCCCATTGAACTTCGGTTTGACGACGTTACAACAGGCTATGGCGGCGTGCCGGTCGTCGAGCATCTCAGCTTCTGCGTGCGCGAAGGCGAGCGTCTCGGGCTGATCGGGCGCAACGGCGCCGGCAAAACAACCACGCTGGCGACAGCGATGGGCCTGGCCGATCTGATGAAGGGTGGCATTTACTTCGGCGACAGTGACATCAGTGGCGTCAACACGTACTCGCGCGCACGGGCCGGCCTCGGCTACGTGCCGCAGAGCCGCGATATCTTCCCCTCGCTGACGGTGGAGGAAAACCTGTTGTCGGGCCTGCAGGGGCGTTCGGCCAGCGTGGCCCTGCCGCCGATCTATGCCCTGTTCCCGCGCCTCAAGGAGCGGCGACGCAACGGCGGCACGCAGCTTTCGGGCGGTGAGCAGCAAATGCTGTCCGTGGCCCGGGCACTCGTCGGTCAGCCCCGCATCCTGCTGCTCGACGAGCCGCTGGAAGGTCTGGCCCCGATGGTGCGCGAGGAGTTGATGGATGCCATCGTTCGGATGAGCGATCAGCTGGGCGTCGGCTGCGTCCTCGTGGAGCAGCACGTGGACGTCGTCCTCGAGTTCTCCACGAACGTCATCGTTCTGGAGCGCGGCGTCGCCGCTTACTCCGGCTCAGCGGCAGCGCTGCGCGACGAGGAGGAGCTGCTGAACCGAACCATCGGTATCCAGAAGTGCTGAAGACGGATCCATTGCTTGCCCAAGGTGACCTTGCCGCAATCGAAGGGCTCACTCGCTCGGGGAGTGATGAGCGTTGCCAATCGACTGGCCGCGGTCGAACGTTGTGGCCAGCGATCTCTCGGTCGTGTTCGACTGCCGTTGCGGGCGAAGGGCGCTGTCGACTTCTGTCGGCAAGGGTGCCGACTTCGTTCTTCTATTTGCTTCCACTTCGATTCAAGGATCTGCACATGACGCCCACTCCTCATGCACCTTTGGAACTGCGGCAGCATTGGCGTTATGTCCTCGGCTGCTTCCTCGGCCTGGCCAGCGGAGTCTCGTCCCTCTACTTCTACAGTTCAGGTCTGTTCCTGAAGCCGCTCGCTGCTGAGTTCGGATGGACTAGAGGCACCGCGTCTCTGGGCTCGTTGATCAGCAGCGTTCTGCTCGGATGCGCTGCGCCGTTCATCGGGCAGCTGATCGACCGGTACGGCGCGCGACGCGGCACCCTGATCTCCCTGGTTGGTCTGTCCACGTCGTTCGTGCTTCTGGGCGTTTGGACACAGGGGTTGGCCAGTTTTCTGACGCTGGTCACTGTCCTGACACTGCTCGGTGGCGCGACCTCGCCCTTGTCCTTCACACGGATTCTGGTGGGCAAGTTTTCTCGTCAACGCGGCCTGGCCCTGGGCATTGCCATTACCGGAACCGGCGTCGGGGCGATCCTCGTACCGCTGATCGTCACGCCGGCTATCGCCAGCTTTGGTTGGCGAGCCACATACCTGGGCCTCGCTGCCGTGGTCCTTGCACTTCTGCCATTGATCGCCTACTTCCTCCGGGGCGCGGATGCGGGCCCGGCCGAGGAAGGGCGTCGCCGCGCGCCCCAAGGTAGCCTGAAAGCTCTGGCCGATCCACGCTTCTTCCGCATTGCCGCAGTCTTCCTGCTGTGCTCGGTCGGCATCTTCGGAACGATCGTGCACATCGTTCCGATGCTCACCGACCTCGGGCTTTCCCCGAATCGCGCCGCCGGTCTCGCCAGCATCCTTGGCGTGGCGGTCATCGTCGGACGGATCGTCACCGGTCTTCTGCTCGACATGTTCGATGCCGCGCGCTTGTCAGCCACGCTCTTCACCCTGTCTGCAACCGGCATGCTGCTTCTGTCAACGGGCAAACCTGCGCTGGTGCTTCCCGGGTTGCTTATGACAGGTTTCGCTGTTGGCGCGGAGTTCGACCTGGCGGCCTATCTGGTGAGCCGAAGATTTCCACTGAACCTCTACAGCACCCTCTTCGGAGGCGTGTATGCTACGGTGGCCATTGGAGCCGGCGTCGGCCCATTCCTCGCAGGACGGCTTTTTGACAGTTCTGGAAGCTATATCTCCTGGCTCTGTCTGGCAGCGGGATTGCTGCTTGCAGCTGCAATGATCTGCCTCACGGAGCGTCCGGCCGCGCACGCGACCGGCACGGTTGCAGCAGCGGGCTCGGGCGAGAGCTGAGTTCGCTCAGCCTCCGGTTTGGCCGCAATGCACAGCCTCCGTGCGCTTCTGGGCCCGCTGCGGGTGTTCGACGCAGTGTGTCGCGCCAAGGGGATCACGCGCGCCGCTCAGGTGCTCCATGTGACGCCCGGTGCGGTCAGCCAGCAGATCAAGCAGTTGGAGGTCGGGCTCGGAGCGCAGCTGTTTCAGAAATCTGGCCGCGAGATCGAGCTCACTGCGGTGGGCAAGCGACTGGCCCACCGCGTCTCGGATGCCTTCGATCGCCTGAACGATGCGCTGAATGACGTGGCCGACATCCAACTCGACAAGCGGCTGCGTCTTAAGGTGACGCCAAGCCTCGCCATCCGATGGTTGGTACCTCGTCTGCGCGGCTTCTACGCGCGTCATCCCGACATTGATATCGAGATCGCAACGATTGCGATGGCCGACGACATCCGGCTCGAGGGCGCTGACTGCGCGATCCGGCATGGCATGGGAGAGTGGACTGATGTCGAGTTGGACCACCTCTTCGACGACGAATTTCTTCCAGTCTGCGCACCAACCCTGGCCAGGCATTTGCAGACACCTCAAGACCTCCTGCAAGCCAACCTGCTGCACTCAATGATGCGGCCAGAAGCCTGGTCGCTATGGTTCAGCTCCGCTCATCTGGTAGATCCCCCGCGCCTGCATGGAATCACTTTGGCGAATGCGGCGTTGTGCTACCAGGCTGCGGCTGATGGATTGGGCGTTGCCATCGCCCAGCGAGCCTACGTTGACGACGACATCCGCAGCGGGCGGCTCGTCGTAGCCGTGGATCACGTCGCGAGAACGGAATCAGGTTACTACTTGGTCTGCGATCCGCTGAAAGCGGCCGAGGCTCCCGTGAGGCTGTTCCGAGATTGGATCCGTTCTGTCCGGTAGCAACGGAGCGAGGCGACGCACTGCCATTGCCCATCGCACTTCGGTACCACTTTTCAGCAGGCTGCCGTCACCCGGCGAGCAACCAGCACCACGCAGGTTCTTCTTCGAGTTTCGTACGGCCCCGTGACAGCGGTGGCTGCGCGCTATGCAACCTCTGCATAGCGTGGGCGAATGGAGTCTTTCGGCCACGGCAGGCAGCGGCCCGGATGCCAGACTCCATCGCTTCGCCCCTTTTTGGAGATTTGCGCCTCATCCAGACTCGTGTTGGGTACAGCCCGTCATCACCTGTGAGCCTTTGCTACCGCCAACTGAGTTGGCTCGACGAAAGCGTCAAAGACTGATCGCCACGATTCCGGCCAGCACGACCGCCGCGCCGGCGATGCGGCGCGCGAGATGACCCTCGCGGAACAGTCTGCACGCGACGAGCGAGCCGATGACGATGGACGACTCGCGCAGGGGCGCGACGAGCGCCACCGGCGCCTTCAGCATGGCGGTGAGAACCAAGATGTACGCGAGCGGGGAGAACACAGCCACTATGAGGATCGGCACGGCGTCGGCACGGATGGACGCTCGAATACGATGGCGTCGGCGCAACAAACTTGGGGTCAGAATCAGGCTCTGAAGCAGCAGCGTGGCAGCGTAGTAGCTCAGCGGCGCCAATTGCAGCGCGATGACCGAGTAGCCGTCCCAGAGCGTGTAGGCGGCAATGGTCGCCCCCGTCGCGGCACCCAGAGCAAACCTTGAAGCGGGCGGCGGCTCCCGCTTCTGAACGGGTTGCCGGAGACTACGAGAATGCCTGCCACGACGAGCGAAGCGCCGAACATCGCGGCCGCGGTGAGCTGTTCGCTCAGGAGGAGGATTGCGAAGAGCATCGTCAGCACCGGCCCTGTGCCGCGGGCGACCGGATAGACCACCCCCATCTCGGCGCGGTCGTAGCCAACCTGCAAGGTGAGAGAGTAAACGGTGTGCAACACCGCCGATACAGAGGCGCTCGCCACGAGCCGCCAGTCGAGCATTTGCTGCCCACTTGCGACGAAGGCAATGCTGATCGGGACGCACAGCAGCGCCGAAGCGTAGGTATAGGCGCAGACGAACAACAAAGCATCACCGCGCTTGTACTTCGAGGCCAGGTTCCATACCGCGTGGGCGACCGCCGCGGCGAGGACCATCGCGACGGTGTCGGGCAGCATCAGCCGATATCGGGCAGGTCGATACCCGCCCGTTCCGCGCGGCGGCTGCGCTCCGGGTCGCGCAGAGCGAGCGCCGCGACCAGTGCGTCAATCACCACGAGCTGCGCCAGCCGACTTCCGGCCGCGGCCATCTGGGCCGGCAATGGTGCACCTCCGACAACAAGCGCGATGTTCGCGAGGGTCGCCAGGGGGGTGCCGTACTGGTTGGTGACGGCGATGAGCGAGGCGCCGGCAGAAGACGCCGCATCGGCGATGGCAAGCGTCGTCGATGTGCGTCCGGTCGAACTGACGGCGATGACAGCGTCTCCGGGGCCGAGGAGGCGCGTGGCAATCATTGCCGACAGATGGTCCGGGATGCCGACGGTCGTCACGCCGACCGCGCGCAGACGGAAGACCGCATCGGCGGCGACCGTCGCAGAGGGGCCGGCTCCGAATGCGATCACCTGGCGCGCGTAGTGGATGGTGCTGACCGCTTGGTCGAGCGCGGACAGCTCAAGGGCACCGCCCAGCGCGGTCAGTGCGTCAGTGCCTGCGCGGATCGAGGCCTCGAGCACCGCTGCCGTCGTTGCACCCGCGGTAAGTACGTCAGGCGGCGCGAAGAACCGGGTCGTACCGCGGGCACGAGCGATCTCGATCTTGAGCTCCGTGAACCCGCTGAACCCGATTGCACGGGCGGCGCGGATCACGCTCGGGGGCGAAACGCCGGCGCGGGCAGCCACCTGCGCGGTCGTGCTAGCGCCAACGAAAAGGGGGTCGGCGAGCAGTAGCTCGACGACCTTCGCCTCGCTGGCAGCGAGGTCACCACTTCGGGCCTGGATGCTTCCAATCAGCTGCACCAGTGGCGCGTCGCCTGAAACTCTATTACCATCTTCTTTCATGATTCGTAATAGATTACAGTGCGCTCGCGAGGAGCGCAAGCACGGCGTGCACAAACGCTGAACGAGACGCTCAAAGAAACCTATGTTCATGAATACTGCAAACGCTTCATCCATCGCCGTTTTGGGTCCAGGTGCCATCGGCACCGCGGTCGCGGTGGCACTGCACGAAGTCGGTCGCACGCCGTTGCTGTGCGGCCGCACGCCCCGGGATCGTCTGACGCTGCACGATGGCGATCACCTCATCACCGTTCCCGGTCCGGTTTGGGTGGATCCCGCACAGCTCGGGCGCACCGTCGACCTCGTCTTTCTGGCGGTCAAGGCGACACAGATCGAGGCGGCGGCAGAATGGCTCAGCGCATTGAGCGGCCCAGAAACTGTCGTCTGCGTTCTGCAAAACGGAGTCGAGCAGTTGGAAGGGATCACCTTGCATGCCCGACGCGAGCGGATCGTTCCAGCGGTCGTGTGGTTCCCTGCACAGGCGCATTCGGATGGCTCGGTGCGCTTGCGCGGAGACATGCGCCTCAGCCTGCCAGACACGTCGGACGCCCGCGTGGCAGCCGAGGCACTGCAAGGCACACGGTGCCGCGTCGAACTGGCCGCGGACTTCCGCGCGCTGGCCTGGCGCAAGCTGCTGCAGAACGCGGTGGCCGGACTCATGGTGCTCACGCACCGCCGCTCCGGCATGTTCGGCCGGGCCGATATCGCCGAGCTCGCCCTTGCCTATCTGCGGGAATGCCTGGCCGTGGCCCGCGCCGAAGGTGCAGAACTCGCCGACGAAGTGCCGCAGGAGATTCTCGACAAGTTCCAGGCATCTCCCGCAGACATGGGCACCTCCATCCTCACGGATCGCGAAACCGGGCGGCCGCTCGAATGGGATATTCGCAACGGGGTCGTCTCGCGTCGCGGCCGCGCTTTGGGCGTCCCGACGCCGATCAGCGATATCCTGGTGCCGCTCCTCGCAGCCGCGAGCGATGGCCCCGGCTGATCCTGCGCTCGATGATCGCGCTGTCACTCCTCTTCCTCCTCGCCCTCGGCGCCGGAGTGCTCAGCGGCGTTGTCGGCACCGGCTCATCGCTGATCATGCTGCCCGTCCTGGTTCCCCAATACGGGCCGCGGACCGCTGTGCCCGTCATGGCGATCGCCTCCCTGTTTGGCAATATCGGGCGCGTGATCGTCTGGTGGCACGAGATCCGCTGGTGGCCGGTGCTCACCTACGCTCTGACGGGGGTCCCCGCCGCCGTACTCGGTGCCCACACGCTGATGACGATCCCGCCCATCGTCGTCGACGTGTTCCTCGCAGCCTTCTTCCTCTCAATGATTCCGCTGCGCCGACTCATCAGGCGCTCCCGCGTCCACCTGCGCATCGGGCACATGGCCGCCGCCGGAGCGCTCGTCGGATTCCTCCCCGGATTCGTGCTGTCCACCGGACCGCTCAGCGTGCCGGTGTTCACCGGCTACGGAATGAGCGGCGGCGCGTTTCTCGGATCGGAGGCCGCAAGCGCATGCTGCTCTATGCGGGCAAGCTCGGCACCTTCGGCATCGCCGGGGTGCTGACGCCGGCCGTCATTGCACGCGGGCTCGCCGTCGGCCTCGCGCTGCTCGCCGGCTCGATGATCGCCAAGCGACTCGTCCAGCGTCTCCAGACGCACACCTTCGAGTTCCTCATTGATGCAGTGCTCGTCGCGAATGGGCAGCAGGAATGATGCTCGCCCTCAAATGAACTGCAAACAACCTATTGACGGCTCACAACTAGTCCGATCTGAATCCCGAAGCTTTGACCACAGGCTCCCAGAAGGCGCGCATTTCGCTGAACCTGGCACGAGCGTCAGCCGGCGAGCTTCCCGTCGCCAGAAAGCCGAGCGTGCGGATCTTGCGCGCAAACTGCTCGGTTGCAACGGCTTGTCGGATCGCAGTGCTCCATTCGGAGACGACGGCTGCAGGCGTTCCAGGAGGGAGGCAGATGGCCAATACGCCGACTGCGGTGAGCTCCTTTCGGCCGAGCTCGCTGAACGTTGGAACGTCAGGCAGAAGCGGCGAGCGTTGCGCAGAGGTGACTGCAAGCACGCGAAGCTTGCCGGCGTTGTGGTGCTGTGCAAAGTCTCCGACAGTTGAACTTCCCGCTGCAACATTGGCGCCAACGAGGTTCACGATCATCGGGGCAGCGCCCTGAAACGGCACGTCCTGTAGCGGTGTCCCGATGACTTTGGCTATCTGCAATCCCAAGAAATGGGTCGGACCTCCCGATGCGGCATGGCCGAAGTTGGCATTCTCAGGATTGGCGCGCACCCATTGGGCGTATTCAGCAAAGGTCTTGACGGGCGAGGACGCTGGTACAGCCAGCGCCATCGGAAACTCGACAACCGTCGACGCCGGCAGGATGTCCCGCTCCGGAGCGTAGTTGAGCTTGTTGAAGACGAATGGATAGATCGATTGCAGGAAGTCAGGACAAAGCATTGCCACGCTTCCGTCGGCAGGGGCGGCACGCAGCGCATCGATCGCAATCTTTCCGCCGGCTCCGGGCCGGTTCTCCACAACTACTGTGCGATTGAGCGGCTCATGCAACTGATCCGCAAGCGCCCGTGTGACGACATCGAGTGTCCCGCCAGGCGAGAAGCCCACAAGAATCCTTGCGGGCGGGCGGCTGGCCTGCTGCGCTATGGCCGCCGGCGCGCCGAAGGACGCGGCAACGATGAGTGCGAGGTTGTAGAGCCAGGCGATACGCAATTTATTCAAGAATTGCTCCATGGAAATTCAGGTCAGTCACGTCGGTCTGCAACGTCGCACGAGACCTCTTGAGTGATTCGAGGGCAGAGGGAGCAACGACTTTTGCGCCCTCTCTGCGAGGCAAGTCAGCGACCCCGAAAAACCGGAGCGCGCTTGTCGGCGAAAGCACGGCGCCCCTCCAGTCGATCTTCGCTATCCCTGAGCACTCCAAAGGCTTGGCGTTCCAGTTCGAGTCCACCGGCAAGGGGCAGCTCTCGCCCGGTCATCGCCAGTCGCTTGGCGGCGGTCATCGCCAATGGCGCATTGGCCGCCATTGCTCGCGCAAGGTTGACAGCCGTTTCCTGCAGCGCGGAAAGGGGAACCACCTTGCTGACCAAACCGATCCGCAACGCCTCGTTGGCATCAATGCGTTCGCCCGTGAGCAGCATCCGCATCGCGTCCGACTGCCCCACCGCGCGAATCAGGCGTTGCGTGCCGCCGGCGCCTGGGATGCTGCCGACCCGCACTTCCGGCAAGCCGAACTGCGCGTTTTCAGAACAGATGCGGATGTCCGCAAGCAAAGCCAGTTCCAGTCCGCCGCCGAGGGCATAACCATTGATCGCGGCGATGACGGGCTTGTCCGTTTGCAGCGTGCCGAAATTGGAATGTCTGGTGTCGCCGCGAAAGACTTGCCGAGCTGCGCTGTCGGCAGGCGGCATCGTTTTCTTGAGGTCCGCACCTGTGCAGAACGCACGCTCGCCCGCGCCGGTGAGGACGAGTACGCGGATGTCCTCGTTGTTCGATACCTCATCCCAGATCTCGAGCAATTGCTCGTTCGACTCTGGGTCGATGGAGTTCATGGCTTCGGGCCGATTCAGGGTGACGATGGCGATGCCATCCTGGACTGTCTTGGTGATGGGCATGGGATTGCTTCAGTTGTGTGTAGAGCAGGCGGCGATCACCGCCTCAACGTCTTCAGACGGCATGCCTAATTCGACAAGCACCTCACGGGTGTGCTGTCCGAGCGTTGGCGCAGCTCGTCGCGCCTGAGGGCGCTCGCCAACCGCGCCCAACACGCTGCGTGGCATCGTCAAAGCACCTGCGACTGGATGTTGCAAGCTCTCCGTGAGCGCTGCTTCGACAAAGGGCGCGGACTGCGTCACCTCGGAATAGTTGTTGATAGGGCCACAAATGATGTCCACGGCGGTGAACTTCTCGAGCCAGAAAGCGCGGGGATGGACAAGCATGCGTGTTTCGAGCAAGCCCAGCAGCGTCTCGCGGTGTTGCAGCCGGCTCTTGTTCTCGGCGAAGCGCGGATCGGATGCCAGTTCTGGCGCGCCGACGGCGGCACACAAGGCCTGCCATCGTGCAGGGTGATATGCCGCTACCATAATCCACCCATCGGCGCAACGCAGCGCTTCGTTCGGCGTTGAATAGGGCGCTGCGTTGCCTTGTGGACCGGGCACTTGGCCATCCGCAAGGTAGGACGCAAAACTCACGTGCTGCAGCGCGATGGCACTGGCAAACATGCTGGCTTCCACGTGCTGCCCCAAACCCGTCCGTTGCCGCTCAGCGAAGGCGGCCAGAACCGAGATAGTGGCCAGCGACCCCGTTATCAGGTCGACCACCGGCACCGGAACCTTGCACGGCTCTCCATCGCGTGCGCCAGTGACGCTCATGAGGCCGCTCACCGCCTGCAGTACGCCATCCACCCCCGGCAGGTCTTTTCCGGCCCCGTGCTGGCCGTACGCCGAGACCGAGCAGTAGATCAGCCGCGGGTTCTCAGCAGACACCGTGGCATAGTCCAGCCCGAACCGGGCCATCACGCCCGGGCGAAAGCTCTCCACCACGACATCCGCTTCGGCGATCAGATGCAACGCCACCTGCCGGTGCACCGGCTGCTTGAGATCCAACACGATGCTGCGCTTGTTGCGATTGAGCGCAAGAAAGGGAACGCCCTCGCCATGGACCCAGGGCGAGAGCGCCCGCGAGAGATCGCCTGCAGGTGCCTCGACCTTCACGACATCGGCACCGAGATCGGCCATGCACAGTGTGCAGGTCGGCCCGGCCATCACCTGGGTGAAGTCGATAACCCTCAAGCCATTGAGAGAATTTCCCAGCATCCTACGAACCCATTTGGATATTGTTGGCGCGGATGATCGGCTCCCATTTGGCGCGTTCCGCTTGCAACATCCGTTGGTACTCGTCCTGTGTGACCGCCATAGGTTCGAGCCCCGCCGAAGTGAGCGCTGTCCGAACCTCGGGGTCCTGCAGGGCCTTGGCAACCTCAGCATGCAGGCGACTCACGACGGCCTTCGGAACGCCCTTTGCCACGCAAACGTCATACCAGTAGCTTGCGTCGTACCCCTTCACGCCGCCTTCTGCCAGTGTCGGGATCTCAGGTGCCAGTTCGGAGCGCCTTGCGCTGCCAACGCCCAGAACCTTCAACTGACCGCTTCGGGCGAATTGAATTGCGGTCGACAGACCGACGATCGCAAGCGGTAGATGCCCGCCGATGACGTCTTGAACGGCGGGAGCGGTGCCGCGGTAGCCGACATGGGTCAATTGCAGCCCGGCCATTGAAGCGAGCAGCACTCCGGCAAGATGATGCGGAGTCGCGGGACCAGGCGTTCCATAAGTCATACCCGGGTTCTGTTTGACGTGGAAGATCAGTTCGGCCATGTTTCGGGCAGGAACCTTGTTGCCCGCAATCAGAACAATCGGCACGCTCGCCAACGGGGCTACCTGCACCAGGTCCGTGGCGGCATCGAATGGCAATTTGCTATTCAGGAGATTCAGTAGCGACGTAATGCCGGAGCCCGTCGTCAACGTGTATCCGTCAGGCTTGCTGCGCAAGAGTTCGGCGTAGGCCAGTGCGGCCCCAGCTCCAGGCTTGTTCTCTACGACGATCGGCTGGCCCAACTGCTCACTGAGCTTCTTCATCACGACGCGTGCCGCGAGATCGGTGCCGCCCCCAGCGGTGTAGGGCACGAGCAATCGGAGTTGCCGCGACGGATACTCCTGCGCGAACGCTGGCGTGGTCGATACGGGTCCCAGTGCCGCGACAAAGTTGATGAAGGTCCTGCGTTTCACCACGGCTCTCCCATTGTGGTTTGGCATCACACAGACGGGCTGCTCAGACTGCGGCCACCGCAGACGTAGAGAAGCTGGCCGGTGACGTAGCTGGAGCCGGGTTCCGCGAAGAAGCGGACGGCGCGACCAATATCTTGCGGCTGGCCGATCCGCTCCATCGGCACCGTATTGTGAAGACTTTGCCGGACCTCTTCCGTCAGCGTTTCAAACAGTGGCGTCTCAACGATGCCGGGCGCGATGGCATTCACGGTGATGCCCTTGCGTGCGTATTCCAGCGCCAGCGAGCGGGTCAGGCTGACTACGGCGCCTTTGGAAGCGGAGTACGCAGCCTGACCGCGATTGCCCAACCAGGCGCGGGAGCCGATGTTGATGATGCGTCCGAACCGGTTCTCCGCCATGTGCGCCAGCACTGCCTTGGAGCAGATGAACTGAGAATGAAGATTGATCTCGATCACTCGGCTCCAGAACGCGAGATCCATCTTGGAGACGAGCCTGTCGCCGCCAATGCCGGCGTTGTTGACCAGGATGTCGATACGCGCATGGGACGCCAGGAGCTGGGTCACGGTCGCCTCTACCTGCTCCACAGAGCCGACGTCGACCTTGAAGGTCTTCACGTCAAACCCGTCACTGGAGAGGGTGCGCTCGGCCTCCTTCAGCGCATCGTCGTCCAGGTCCCAAAGCGCGATGCGGCAGCCAGCCTCCGCCAGCTCACGGGCGATGCCAAAGCCAATGCCCTTCGCCCCGCCGGTGACGACGGCGACAAGGCCTCGCAGCGAGGCAGGCGCGGTTTTATTTGTCTGGTTCATACTGGTTGCCATCAGAGCGAGAGAATGCTGATCGAGCAGGCCGCGTGGTCCACACCCCAGATACCGCCACCGGTCACTTGCGTGAGGCCTATCCGCGCGCCCTGCACTTGCCGCGCTCCGGCACGGCCTTGCAGTTGCTCGCACACCTCCACGATTTGTGCAACACCGGTCGCACCCGGGGGATGCCCCTTGGCGATGAGGCCGCCACTCGGGTTGACGGGCACCCGCCCGCCCAGGGCGGGCGCGCCGCTTTGCAGAAAGCCCGCGGCATCGCCACGGGCACAAAGGCCCAGCGCTTCGTAATAGAGCAACTCGGAAATGGTGAACGCGTCGTGCACTTCCAGAAGGCTCAGGTCCTGCGGCCCGATGCCGGCCTGCTCGTATGCCAGTTTGGCGGCGCGGGCTGTGATCTCGGCCTCGGTCATGTCGACCGGCGCGGTTTCGAAGAGGCCAGACTGCACCACGGACGCCAGCACCCGCACCGGCTTTGCAACGCCCTTCGGAGGTTGGGTGCTCAGCACGAGAGCCGCCGCCCCGTCCACCACGGCGGGGCAGCACTGCAGCAGCGTGAGCGGATCGGCCACGGGGCGGGAAGCGAGCACCTCCTCGCGCGTGGCCTGTTTCGCGAACTTGGCGATGGGATTCAGAGCCCCATGCTTTCGGTTCTTGACAGAGATGTCCGCAAGCGTCTCCAGTTTGAGGCCATGGTCGTGCATGTAGCGCTTGGCACGCATGGCGTACAGGGCCGGCATGATCATGCCGCGCCGGTTGTTCCAGTCCTTCTGGCTAAGCTGCAACGGCCCGCCTCCGAGGCTGCTCAGATGGTCCATGCCAAACACCACCACGGTGTCGTACTGCCCAACCTTGAGCGCCTGCAAGGCGAGGTTGAGCGCAGTCGCTCCGCTGGAGCAGGCGTTGTCCACGTTGTAGACCGCGCCTCCGTTGACATGCAGCTCACGCAACGCGCGTTGCCCCGGCAACGAGGCGCCGAGTGCGTTGCCGCAGTAGAACGCCTGCACCTCAGAAAGAGACGTGCCCGCATCTGTCAAGGCGTCAAGAATGGCCGACTGAGCCATGGCCTCCTCGGTCAACTCCGGGAAGCGACCAAAATCGGTGATGCCCACGCCAGTGATCAGGGGTTGTTTCATGGCATCACTCCTGGAAGGCGTAGTCGGGCGTGCCGTCAGGCAACGTGAGGGGCACCACACGCAGGCGGCTTCCGATGGCGGGTGGCTGGGTATCAAACAGCAGCCGCCCGAACGCACGCACGCCGGGCTCGAAGTCGACCATGGCCAAACCGTAGGGCGGCTTGTCCTTGCCAGGGTGAACGACGGTGAAGCTGTAGAGCGAGCCGGTCGGCCCGAGCTCGATTTCCCTGATCTCTTGATCGTTGTGAACGAACTCGATCGGTGGGAATTGCGGCGGCTGCCCGGCTACGTGTGCGGCGATCAGCACCATGCCGCCAGCGGTTTCACGGAAGTGAGCTTCCGTTCGCTTGATGATCTTCAAAAGTATCTCCTGTTCGCGCAGCGCTTGCCACGGCGACAGGAAGTATGGGGATCCACGGCCATGTGGTCATTGGAGTTCTGTTTGGCAAACTTTAGCCACGCTAAAGCATGGAAAGCCTGCAGCCACGCTAAAGCAATGTCAGCAAAACTGAAAGGACGGCGGCCAAGTGGACGTGCACACTGAAGCGATGAAAGAACAAATTCGCGTGCCGGTCACCATGATGCGCGGTGGCACCAGCAAGGCTGTTTTTCTCGCGCAGCGGGACGTGCCCACCGACCCCCAGGCGCTTCAGCGATTCCTTCTCGCTCTGTTCGGCAGCCCGGATGTTCGCCAGATCGATGGGCTCGGCGGGGCCGACATTCTGACGAGCAAATGCGCCATCATTGGTCCGCCGTCACGCCTGGACGCCGACATCGACTACACCTTTGTGCAGATCGGCATCGATCAGCCAACCGTGAGCTTCGAAATAGTTTGCGGCAACATTTCATCAGCCACTGGGGTCTATGCGCTGCAGGAACAGTTGATTCCCGTGCAAGAGCCTGTCACCACGGTTCGGGTCCACAACACCAACACCGGGAAAATTCTCCGAATGGTGGTGCAATGTGCGGACGGTGAGCCGCGCGTGGAGGGTGACAGCGAAGTGGATGGGGTCCCCGGGACAGGCGCAGAGGTCGCATTGGACTACTCAGGCACCAGCGGAGCCACGACGGGCAAGCTCTTGCCTACCGGGCAGGCACGCGATTCTGTCTACGTCTCAAAGCTCGGTCGCGAGATACCCGTCTCGATCGTCGATGTGGGCACGGCGTGTGTGTTCATTCGCGCGGCCGATCTGGGCGTCACCGGCACGGAACTCCCCGGGCAGCTCAGTGTTGATATCTACGAGATGGCCGAGGAAGTCAGGCGATGGGCCGCCAATCGTTGCAACTTGCCAGCGTCAGGGACCCTCACTCCCTATCAGATCCTCATCAGCGCACCGCAAGATTATCGGACCATCACCGGGAACCGAATCATTAAGTCATCGGAGATCGACTTCGTTGCGCGCATGGTTCTCAACGGCGGCGCGATGCATAAGGCGTTCCCTGGCGGTGGATCAGTCTGCCTTTCCGTGGCAGCACAGATTGCAGGGACGATTCCGGCCGAAGCCCGAGGGACGCATGCCGGACCGACGCGCATACGCATTGGCCATCCGAGTGGCGTGCTCAAGATCTTTGCGAATGTCCAGCACTCTGTCGAGGACGAGTGGACGGTCCGCGAAGTGCACTTCACTCGCACTGCTCGACGGTTGTTCGATGGAACTGCCTACGTGAGGCGAGCACTTCTCGAAGTCGGCTGATCTCACCGAACGGGTGGCGCGGCATCTCTGAAAACAGCGGCGCCGACGGCATGTTCGTTCCCGAATTTGGCGCTAAGCAGCTTGGCTTCTGCCTGCACTGTGCCTGATCTTCCGTGTCATTTTCGAGCACAGCCAAGGCGCCGCCCGGTGCTTAAAGGTCAAATAGTAGACATTTCTTATGCGTATGAACACCACGGCGAAGGCATTGCATTGATGACGCAAGATCTTTTTTCTCTGCAAGGCCGAACAGCGCTTGTCACCGGTGGATCTCGGGGTATTGGCCGCATGATCGCCGAAGCGTTCTTGACCCAGGGTGCGCGCGTCTACATCAGCGCGCGCAAAGCTGCGGCGTGTGATCTGGCGGCTGCAGAGCTGTCGAAGCACGGCCACTGCGTCTCACTGCCCTACGACGTGTCCACGGTTACTGGCTGCCAGGCCCTGGCCGCTGCCTACGCGCAGCATGAAACCACGCTGGATATTCTGATCAACAACGCCGGCGCTGCTTGGGGAGAAGACTTTGACGCTTTCCCAGAAAGCGGCTGGGACAAGGTGGTCGATCTCAATCTGAAAACGCCTTTCTTCTTGACGAAGGCCCTGTCCGAGCCGCTGCGCGCTGCGGCCACGGCGCGTGTGGGAAAGATCATCAACATTGCCTCCACCGATGGAATCGCGCTCAATCCTCAGGAGAACTATTCTTACGTTGCCAGCAAGGCGGGCTTGATTCACCTTACACGGCGGATGGCGCTGCGTTTGGCGCAGGACAATATCGCGGTCAGTGCCATTGCGCCTGGTGCGTTTCCATCCGAAATGAACCGCAACGCGCGCGACCGCGGGGACGAATTGTCCGAATACATACCCGCCAGACGCATCGGTACCTCAGAGGACATCGCGGGCGCAGCGATATTTTTGGCCTCGCGTGCAGGTGACTACGTGATGGGCTCAACCCTGGTGGTCGACGGCGGTGTGACCCACGCCCGCGCCTACAGGTGAGCGCGCCAGGAAGATTGACGATGGCGTCTAGCGACTCGCCGACCTAAGGTCACGCGTCATACACTGACCCGAAAGCGGTCATTGATATAGGTTGCGGGCGGCTTTCCAAAAGCCTTCTTGAACATCGTATTGAAGGCAGACGGCGACTCATAGCCCAGGTCATAAGCGACTTGCTGGACGGTCGCGCCACCGGACAGTTCCCGAAGCGCCACGATCATATGCAGCTGGCGTCGCCAGCGGCCAAAACTCAGGCCTGTCAGCGAAGTGCACAGTCGAGTCAACGTTCGGTCGCTCATGCCAAGTTCGCTTGCCCAGTTTGTCTGGGTCCTGCGATCGGAGGGATCGAGCATCATCGCCGTTGAAATCTTTCTAAGCCTTGCGTCCTCAGGCATGGGCAGGAAGATCTCTTCCGTGGGCATTGTGCAAAGTTGGTCAAGCAGCACATGTGCCAGTCGATCGGTCGGCCCGCCAACCTCGTAGAAGGTCGGTAGTCCTGCGAGGTACTGAATCATCTCGCTGAGCATCGGACTGATGCGCAAGGTGCAGCAACTGGCAGGCAGAGGGGCTGCGCCAGGGGCGACGAACAGGTAGAAAATCAGCGCGTTCGCCGTTCCGTGGTTACTGTGCGGCGTACCGCCCGGAATCCACACGCCCGCTTGCGGCGGAACCATCCAGAGCGCACCGGGCACGTCGCACGAGACGGCACCGCGTAGTGCGATCACGAGCTGGCCAGATCGGTGCTCGTGAATAGGGATCTCTCGCTCACGCGCCGCCACATCGACGCGCAGCGCCATGACGGGTACTGATGGCTCGTAGTCTAGATCTGGCTCGCCGAATTCTGCTCTTCGCATATTGACAAAAGTGGTATGAGTTCCGCCATGCAGCCTATTCCTGCCTTGTCTCGACGATTCGTGTCGCGTCGCGCGACGGGTGTCAGGTTCGAGGCCGGTTGAGATCGGCGAGTCGGGCGAGGTGGGCTGCTGTTCCAGCTGTTGAACCGAAGGCACCGCCGCCACGTCGGCGCGCTTGTTCCTCTGCTGTTGTGAAGGGCAAGGCACGCCTCAGGTCTGATCCCAAGCCGACCGACATCCGACTGCGTTGATGCAGGTACCTCATCGTTGCCTGACGCGCCACCTCCTCGATGACCGAAAAGAGAAGTCATTCGTCCAAGTTTGCAATTCTCGGCTCGTGTGCCGGTAAGTAGCATCGTCGCATGAAAATGATTCGCATTAAGAATGAGATGGTTTCGATCCAGTCACTCCTCATCCTTCTCATCGGCCTTGTGCTGATAGGCGCGGCGCTTCGGTCACGCAACACCGCCGGCGGAGCACTCTCGGAATCGATCCTGCAGCGCTTCGGCACGCCGCTGCGTCCAACGATTCTGGTGCGGGAACTGACGCAGCTCGCCGGTTTCGCTCACCAATGGCTTCGCGATTTCGCCAGCATTACGGTCTCCCGTTTGCTCTCGCGCTCCCATGTCGTATTGAGGGATGCTCGCACGGTTTCTCAGGGCGACGCAACATGATTGCGCTGCCTCGTTTCTCTCGACAGGAGTTGCTTTTTTCTCTCAAGAGCTTCGTCGCAGCCATGCTTGCGCTCTACCTGGCCAGCCGCTTCGGTCTACCCCGGCCCTTCTGGGCCATGATGACCACCTACATTGTGGCCCATCCTCTGGCCGGAAATGTGCGCTCCAAGGCCCTCTACCGCTTTTTGGGCACCTTGCTGGGGTGCGCAGCGACCGTGGTACTTATTCCCTCGCTGTCTAGTTCCCCAGAGCTCCTGTCGCTGGCCTTAGCGCTGTGGGTGGGACTGTGTCTTTATTTTTCGCTGCTGGACCGAAGCGCGCGCTCGTACATCTTCATGCTGGCGGGCTATTCAGCCGCAATGATCGGCTTCCCTCTGGTAGAAGCTCCCACGGCGATGTTCGACACGGCCGTCACGCGGTTAACTGAAATCGGGCTGGGAATCCTGTGTGCCGACGTGGTCCACAGCGTTGCACTTCCTGCCGGACTGGGCCCTTCCCTGCTTGGCGTGATGGATCGAGCACTTGGCGATGCGCGCCAATGGCTCACTGACCTGCTGCGAAGACCAAAGGAAGCGAAAGACGAGCGCATTGCTGCGGACCGCCAGCGGTTGGCTCTGGACATCACACAGCTGCGTCTTCTGTCCACACATGTGCCCTTTGACACCACCAACCTGCGCTGGACAGGGGGCGCCATCGACGCCCTGCAAGACCGTATCGCGGCCCTCACCCCGGTGCTGTCGGCGGTAGAAGATCGCCTGGAAGCGCTGAGCACCGCCACAGGCGGAGTGCCGGATGACATTGCCTTAACTCTCGCGGGGCATACAAGCTGGTTGGACCCGAGCGCGACAACCGCGGGAGTGGACGAAGCGCGCGCCGCCTTTCGCGCCATAGCGGACGGTCCGGCCTCTTCGTCCTGGATCCGCGCACTGCGGATTGATTTGGTGACCCGCCTGGAAGACCTGGTCGCGGGCTGGGGGTCCTGCACCACGCTGCGCAGCGATATCAACGCCGGCATGGCCGGAAACGCAGTGCCGTTGCGGCGCACTCCGGCTCTGGGTCGCAGCGTGCTTCATCTGGACAGAGGGCTCGCGATCCGCTCGGGGATCACTGTGGTGTTGGCGACCTGCATTTCCTGCGCTCTGTGGATCGCTACGAGCTGGCCTTCGGGCTCAGCCGTGCCCATGGGCGCCGCAGTCTTCTGCAGCTTCTTCGCCACCATGGACGATCCGGTGCCAGCCATGCACCAATTCATCAAGGCACTGATGTGGTCATTGCCGGTGTCCGTCTTCTATGTCCTAGGGGTCATGCCGCTGGCCCATGACTTCGGCATGCTGCTGCTGTGCGTCGCGCCCCTGCTCTTGTTGGTCGGGTGTTATATGGCACGACCGGCCAGTTCATTGGCGGCTCTTGGAATGTTCTTCGGCGTCGCTGGAACACTCGCCTTGCAGGATACGGCCAATGCCGACCTGATGAGCTTCATCAATTCCAACCTGGCTTTGTTTGTGGGTGCACTGATAGCGGCCCGCGTGACAGCTCTCATGCGCAGCGTCGGGCGTGAATGGAGCGCCGAGCGCATACGCCGTGCCACCTGGAGCGACCTCGCCGATCTGGCTGCCCATCCGCAGGACGCATCCGCCCGCGACGCCTTTGCCGGCCGCATGCTCGACAGGATCGCGCTGTTGGCACCGCGCGTAGCACCTGACGGTTCCGAAGCGATCCAGATCGCAGCACACCGCGCGTTGCGCGAACTGCGCTTGGGTGCAGACATAGTTGGGCTGCAACTGCATCGTGCGGGCCTTTCGTCAGGGCCTACCACCCGCCTCTTCAAGGAACTGACCCTCGCTTTCCGCGCCCAGATAGCAGGTGCGCCGCCTCGCGGCGAGTCGCTGCTGCCACAAATAGATCGGCTGTTGCTTGACGCCGTGAACGGAGACATCGAGCCAAGCGCTATCGCGGCACTTGTGGGTCTTCGACGCAACCTCTTTGCATCGGCGCCCGCCGCACTCCAACCATGATCGAAGTCAATCTTTTCGGGGTGCAACTGCCCTGGCTTTTACTGCTTGCTGGCGGCGCGCTGGCGTGCGCATGGGCCATGCGACGTCTGCTGGCAATCCTTGGTGCCTACCGATGGGTCTGGCACCCCGCCCTTTTTGACCTCGCGCTGTATGTCCTGGTGCTCTACGCATTGACCTATCTCACTCGCGCCACCGCCACCTGGTACTGAAATCCGAACTTCCCGTTCTACCCGTGAAAACTGACACCCTCCACACCCTCTCCCTCCCCTCCCGGGCTCCTCGTCTCGCCCGTCCAGTCGTTCGCCTGTTGGTGACAGTGCTGATCGTGGCCGCCGCCGGCTGGGCCGGCTGGCAACTATGGGACCACTATGAACTGGCCCCATGGACACGCAACGGGCGGGTGCGGGCCAACATCGTGCAGGTCGCGCCTGACGTGTCAGGCATGGTTGCAGATGTGGCTGTGCAAGATAACCAGTCCGTTGCCGCCGGCGCCTTGCTGTTCTCTGTGGACAAGGCTCGCTTCGATCTGGCTCTAGACCAGGCCGAGGCCGCTGTCGCGAGTCAGAGCATCGCAATCAGCAACCAGCGCATCACGCTCGCACAGGCGCAGCGCGAGAGCAACCGCAATTCCGATCTGGGCGATTTGATCTCACTGGAAGTTCGCGAGCAGTCACGCCTGAAGGTAGATCAAGCGAAAGGCGCACTTCAGTCGGCCGAAGCGGCCTTACGGCAAGCGCAGGTCGCCCTGAGGACTTCGAGGCTGAACCTGCAACGCACAGAAGTGCGCGCACCCACCGCCGGGCTCGTGACCAATCTCGACCTGCGCCAAGGGGCCTACGCAAGCGCTGGCCACCCCGTGATGGCGTTGGTGGATGCGGGTTCGGTCTATGTCGAAGGCTATTTCGAGGAAAGCAAGTTGGCCAGGATCCATCTAGGAGACCGGGTGCGAGTGACGCCCATGGGCGCAGCGGCGCTCGATGGCGCCGTAGAGAGCATCGCCGCCGGGATCGCTGACCGCGACCGCAGCACCAGCGCCAACCTGCTTCCCAGCGTCAATCCCACGTTCAACTGGGTCCGGCTTGCACAGCGCGTGCCCGTGCGCGTGAAGCTCGATCAGATGCCCTCAGGCACCCGTTTGGTCGCAGGCCAGACGGTCACCGTTGAGATACTTGAGGCCGCTAGAGCCACGCGTCCTACACCCAGACGATCAGAAAGCCAAGGGTGAGCGCCGTGTATCGACTCCTGGCCGCCGCCGCGGCGGCAAGCGCATTGCTGGTCGGTTGTGCCCACGCGCCCGTTGGACCGGACTATGCGGCCCCCACCTCCCTCTCCGCCGCGCAGGCGGCCTCTGCGGCCACATTCCGATCTGCCAGTGGATATGCGGCGGAAACGACTCTGCCGCCGCACTGGTGGCGGCTCTACAACGACCGACGGTTGGACACGTTGGTGACGCAGGCGCTGGAACACAACACCGATTTGCGGCAGGCCGTGGCCAACTTGGAACGCGACAAGGCGCTGGAGGCCGAGGTACTCGGAAATGAGAGGCCAACGCTGGCTGTCAGCGGTGGCCCTGGCTTTGGGCATGCGTCGGGTCTAAGTCTCCTGCAGAGGGACGCCGAACCGCCTAGCCGCGGCACGTATAGCGCGGGTGTTTCCTTGTCTCATCAACTGGACATGTTCGGGCAACTTCGCCGCGCCATCGAAGCGGCTGAGGCCGGCACTGGCGCCGCGCAGGCGGCGGTAGACCTGGTGCGTGTGAGCGTGGCCGGCGGGACGGCACATGCCTATGCGACCCTCTGTTCAAGCGGCTATCGCTTGCGCGCAGCGCATGAGTCGGTTCGCTTGCAGGAAGAGGCGATCCGACTCTCCGGGCGGCTTCAACAAGCGGGCAAGGTGGGGGAAATCGACATTGCACGAGCGCAAGGCCAACTGGAACAATTACGTGCTGCGCTGCCGCCACTTCAGGCTCAGCGCCAAGGCGCGTTGTACCGGTTGGCAACGCTGACCGGCGCAGCACCTCGCGACTTCCCTGCGGCAGTGGCCGCGTGCGAGCAGCCGCCGCACTTGGCAGGACTGCTGCCGGTAGGAGACGGCACGGCCCTTTTGCGCCGACGGCCCGACGTTCGCCAGGCCGAACGCAGCTTGGCTGCCGCCACCGCCCGCATCGGCGTAGCAACAGCCGACCTCTACCCCAAGGTAGCACTGGGCCTCTCGGCCAGTTCGGCAGGCTTCTTGGTCAAAGTTGGAACCCGTGAAACGCTCAGCTATAGTCTGGGCCCGTTAATTAGCTGGACGCTACCGAACACCGGCGTTGCCCGCGCTCGCATCGCGCAGGCCGAGGCCACCACGCGGGTTGCCGCTGCCCGCTTCGACGGGACCGTACTGACGGCACTGCGCGAGGTTGAAACCGCCCTTGATGCCTACGCACGCGAGTTGGAACGCCATGCTGCACTCTCAGCCGCGCGTGATCAAAGTGCCGCCGTCGCCCGGCAAGCCCGAACGCTCTATTTGAACGGCAAGACTGGGCAGCTTGAATCACTGGATGCAGAGCGCACCCTCGCAGCCAGCGAAGCCGCGCTTGCAACATCGGCAGCTCAGTTGGCCGAGGATCAAGTAGCGGTCTTTTTGGCTCTGGGAGGTGGCTGGGAAACGGACGACGTCATTGCAAAGGCTACGCGTTAGCTACTGCCTGATCACTTTTTGATCTCAGATGTTGGCTGAATAGCAGTTTACCGATGAGGACTTCCATAAGTATTTGGAATCTTGATGGACGCAATTGACCTTCTTAGGACCTTTTTGGAGGTTGCGAACTTGGGCAGCTTCTCGCGCGCTGCGGACAAGTTAGGCATTTCGAAGCCCAGCGCAAGCAAGCATGTAGCGATCCTCGAGGCGCGCTTCAACGTACGGCTGCTGAACCGCTCAACGCGATCGGTGACACTGACCGACGCTGGACGGCTCCTCCAGTTACGCAGCGCGCCGTTGGTGGAGATGGCCGAGTTGACTCAGAGCGAACTACAGGCACATGGCTCGCATCCAAGCGGACGTCTGCGCGTCGCGGGACTTCACGGGCTCGCGCAAACCGAATTCCCTAGCCTGCTGAGCGAGTTCCTCACGCGCTATCCAGATGTCCATGTCGACCTCCAAATCGGCAATCGTGTGGTCGATCTCGTAGAGGAAGGCGTCGACGTCGCCCTGAGGTTTGGGCGGATCGGCGACGAGAATCTGATCGTGCGTCGCCTTCAACGCGTGGAGCTCATCCTTTGTGCCACGCCCAGTTATTGGGCCAAGCGCGGCATGCCTAAAACACCTGACGACATGCGACGGCATGATGTGCTCACATACTCGCTGACAGCGAGCGCGCCGCACCTTCCGTTCGAAGTCGATGGCGAGCCATATAACCTCCCGGTCAACGGTCGCATGGATGCAAACGACTCGAGCGCGCTCATCGCCGCGGCGCTCGACGGCATCGGCGCTGTGTGTGTGCCGGCGTTGCTGGCAAAACCATACACAGAGCGGGGCAGTCTGGTTCCAGTGCTCAAGGAGTTCATGCCGCGTGACGTCTGGCTCTACGCGGCGTACACGCAGCGCCGGCACAACAGTGCAGCCCTACGCGCACTTCTGGAATTGCTAGAAGTGCGTATGCGCGGCGGCACACACAGCAATCCGGCCTAAGATCCGCGTCCCGCCGGCAAGCCGGATGACCTTGATGCCTGCGCTGCTCGATCCGTGTCACCGACCACCTTGAATGCTCTCTAACGCAGCGCAGCAAGCGTTTGTTCGCTACGATAAATGTGCGCCCCTTGAGGCAGCGCCAGCGTACCCAGCGGCGTTTTACACAATTGTTCTTGAGTAAAGATCCCCAGACAGGACGTCGACGGGGCCGGTAGACCATTCCGATCAGCACAGCGCCCTGTTCGTGTCGACGTCACGCTGTCGCTTGGGCAATGGGTGCACGTGTGAATGGGGTGCTGGAGCATGCGCGGTCGTCCAGCTTGGCCTTGACGTCGGTCCACGATGGATTCGCTTTCTTCTTTGCCATGTGAGCGCTCGTCTTCATGCGACGACGAGGAGCACGGTGCAGCGTATTGTGGCTTCTCTGGATTGGGCGGTTCACGTGGACCCGAGTGCCTGGAACTCGCTGCGCAACAGCGCGACGGCCTCGGACAGGTCCATGACATCCAGCCGATTCTTCTTCAGGAACGCGGCCCATTGGGTTTGCTTCGCCGCATCCCGTGCGAATGCACCGCTCAGGCCAGACGGTAACGTGGTGGGCATGGCGAGTTTGCGCCGCGCGAACGTGGCCTCGACCGCGCGGCGCAGTTCGTCGGGATCCAAAGCGCCTTCGGTCAGCAGAACCCAGAGATCAAAATAGTCCTTCATACGGGTGTTGGCCATGCCCAGCAAGCAGATCGCGTGGAACTTCTCCGCCACCACGGTGTACTTCGGATAGGCGCGCAGTCGCGGGGCGGGCAGGTCCTCGAGCAGGACCGGGTAGTTCACCGATTCCGGCGCTGGTGTGACTGCATCGCCGAAACCGATGTCTACCTGCAATGCGATGCGCGCACCATCGAGCTTCGCCTGAAGGTCGATCCGTACGCCGCCGTAGCCCGCGTCCTTGCGGATGACCGAGGCCTTGACGGAGGCTGGGTCGAACGCAATGCCATCCTCCGCAGCGATCTGGCAGATCGCGCGAAAAGCCGAAACTGCGGTGTCGACGTCGTCCGGTCCGAATCCGAGCAGGTCGACATCACGCGTCGGCCGATGCGGCTGGTCGTACCAAAGAGAAAACAGCAGGGCGCCCTTGAGCAGGTAGTTCGCTGCATGCGGCGAGATTGACAGTCGGTACAGTAGCCTTTCAAGCCCGTAGTGGGTGAGGATCAGATTGAAATCCTGCTTCGTCGCATCGGCGCGCTGCTTCAAGCGTGCTCGGATGGATGCAGCCAGGTTGCGGCTCATGCCGTGACGCTTTCAAGATAGGGGCGCATCACATTGGCTACGCGATCGACCGTGGCGTAGTGCCATAGCGCATCCATCGACAGCTTGCGTTTCGACCATCCATCGCGCAGCGCTTCCAGAGCCACATCGAGGCCGATCTTGTTGCGATACTTGAAACAGTCGGCCACCGTCTTGGCTGCGTTGAACACGGGTACCTTCACGCCATCGATCACGACCGGCTCGATTCCTTCGGTCAACGCGGGCCCTGACATGCGCACTGCGCGCAGCGTTGGTTGGTCCAGGCGGGGCGTGGGGGAGTGGCGAGGAATTGCCACCCAGACTTCGAACGGCGCCTGTGTACCGATGCCGTGGACGCGCAGCGCAGATAGCAGGCACACCACACCACGCGGCACGCGTAACGCCACTTCAGCCAGTGATCGGTGCTCGCTGAGTGCGCGCCCTGGCAGGCTGTAGACGCCGCGGGCGACGCGCTCGAGCTTGCCTGCCGCGACCAGTCTGGTGAGCGCCACCGTAGGCAGGCTCTGCCCGGCCAGGTCCCGCGCGCGAAGCAGTGGCTGTCTTTCTGCGAGGACGAGGACGGCTTGTTCGACCGTGAGGTTGGAGCCAGAGGTCATGCTGGGAGTATGTTGCAATAGCTAGTCATTTGTCAATAAACGACTAGATAATCCAACAACGACGGCGCCGTTTCCCGCCCTGCCCCGCGCCATAGATCTGGGCGGAAGACGAACCGCCCGCCGCGGCGGGGAGGCAACGATCTATCCTGCGCAGCCGTCAACCGAAACTCCGGCGTGGCTGTGGCCAGACTGGATCCAATGCAAGGGCGCAAGGCTCTCGGCTGGCATCAAGCTTGCTTGCTAGTCGTTTAATTAATTGGCGGACTCCGTAGTAACCCTGAAATGGTGCATCCCATCGGATGCTATTCTCGGCCCATAAATTAATTGATCGTTTAATTATGTCTTCGCCGACGGCACGGCCGGCGGCGCCATCACTTCATTTCTTCGAAGGAGATCGTCGATGTTCAAGTTGTTCAAGTCAGCCTGCGCCGCCAGCCTGGCACTCGGCCTGGGGTCCGCCGCAACGGCCCAGGAGGCCATCAAGGTCGGGGTCATCGAACCCCTCACCGGCTCGGTCGCCTACAACGGCCAGGCCTTCGTGAGCGGTGCCAAGCTCGCGGTCGAGCGCCGCAACGCGGCCGGCGGCGTGCTCGGCCGCAAGATCGAACTGGTGATCGAAGACGGCCAGTGCCGTCCGGCGAACTCGGTCAACGCCGCCGAGAAGCTGATCCAGCGCGACAAGGTGGTGGCGCTGGCCGGCGCCTTCTGCAGCTCGGCGACCGCCGCCGTGATGCCGGTGGCCGAGAAGTACAAGGTGCCGCTTTTGACCGGCGTGTCTTCCAAGGCCGACCTGACCGAGAAGGGCATGCAGTACTTCTTCCGCTCGGCCGAGACCGACCGCCTGATGTCGAAGACTTTCAGCAAGATCCTGGCCGAGAAGCTGCAGCTCAAGACCGTCGCCTACATCGGCGTCAACGACGACTGGGGCCGCGGCGGCGTCGAAGATTTCTCGAAGGACCTGAGCGCGCTCGGCGTCAAGACCGTGATGAAGGAGTACTTCGACCATGGCGCGACCGATTTCTACACGCTCCTGACCAAGCTGCGCGCGAGCAATGCCGACGGCGTCTTCGTTGCCGCCGAGACGCAGGACGGCGCCATCCTCGTCAAGCAGTTCAAGGAGTTCGGCCTCAAGACCAAGATCTTCGGCGTCGGCTCCTGGGCCACGGCCGACTTCGTCGGGCTGACCGGCGATGCGTCCGAAGGCATCTACGCCGCGGTGCCCTACGCGTCGAGCCTGCCGGGCGAAGCCAACAAGGCCTTCGTCGAGCGCTACACCGCCAGCTACAAGGAGAAGCCCGGCAAGTACGGCGCCGCCGGCTACAACGCGATGAACATCATGATGGAAGCCATCGCGCGCGCCGGCAAGGCAGAGCCCGAAGCGGTGCGCGACGCACTGCGCAAGACCGACTACACCGCGCCCAACGGCCGCTTCCGCTTCACCGAGAAGGGCGAGGGCTATGGCTTCGACGTCGTGCTGGTGCAGATCGCCAACAAGGAACCGCGCGTGGTCGCCGAAGCCGCGACCGAGAAGCCATGAGCGGCCGACGCTCGCGCAACGCATAGCGGCACAAGGAAACCCAACATGGAACTGTTGCCACAGTACCTCGTCAACGGCCTGGTCACGGGTTCGTTCTACGCCCTGTCGGCGCTGGGACTGACCCTGATCCTCGGCCTCATGCGGGTCGTCAATTTCGCCCACGGCGAGCTCTACATGCTCGGCGGCGTCATGGGCTGGTGGGCCACCACGCGGCTCGGACTCGACTTCTTCACGGGCCTGCTGCTGGTCGCCGTTGTGATGGGCGCATTCGGCTGGTTGATCGACCGCTTCCTGATCGAGCGCATCCGCGACCAGGGCGAAGAGCCCGGCATCCTGCTGACCATCGGCCTGTCGATCTTCCTCGCCAACACGGCCCTGCTGATGGTCGGCACCTCTCCGCTCAAGGTCGAGGCGCCGATCTCCGCGGGCCCGGTGTTTCTCGGTCCGATCGTGCTGACCAAGCTGCGGTTGTTCGCGGTTGCGGTCTGCGCGCTGCTGATCCTGGCCGCCTACCTGACGATCCAGAAGACCCGGCTCGGCCGCTCGATGCGCGCCACCTTCCAGGACCCGATGGCGGCCCGGCTGGTCGGCATCCGCACCGCCAACGTCTACGCCAGCACTTTCGCGATGGGCACCGTGATCGCCTCGCTGGCCGGCATGCTGCTCGGCTCGATCTATTCGGCGCAGGTATCGGTGGGCGGGCTGGTGAGCATGAAGGCCTTCGTGGTCGTGATCCTCGGCGGCATGGGGAGCTTCCCCGGCGCCATCGCGGGGGGCCTGCTGCTCGGCGTCTCGGAGGCCTTGTGGGGCGGCTACGTCGCGACCGGCTGGGTCGACATCATCGGCTTCGTGCTGGTGATCCTGACGCTGGTCTTTCGGCCCTACGGCCTGTTTGCCAAACGTGCGGAGCGTGCATGAGATTCGAAAAACGTTGCCTCCTGGCGCTGATGGCGCTGGCTGCCCTGGTGCCGCTCCTGGTGCGCGACCAGTACGTGCTGCACATCGCGATCATGGTGCTGTTCTACGCGGTGCTGGCCACCAGCCTCAACCTGGTGGTCGGTTACGTCGGCGAGTTCTCGCTCGGCCACACAGCCTTCCTGGGCACCGGCGCTTACGCCGCCGCCATCCTCTCGACCACCTACGGCTGGCCGATCTGGGCCACCATCCCCGTGGCCGGGCTGCTCGCTGCGGTCATGGGCGTCATCATCGGCGGCATCACGCTGCGGCTGCAGGGGCCGTTCTTCGTGATCGTGACCTTGTCGTTCTCCGAGGTGCTGCGCCTGGTGGCCGACAACTGGATCGCGCTGACCAACGGACCGATGGGCATTGCCGGCGTGCCGCAGCCCGCGCTGCTGGCCGACGTCGGCAACCTCGGCGCGAAGCAGTTCTACTACGTGGCGGCATGGCTGCTGCTGGCACTGGCGCTGTATCTGTCGTTCCGCTTCGTGAACTCGAATGCCGGCCGGGCCGCGGTCGCCGTGCGCGAGAACCGCTACGTCGCGCAGTCGATCGGCATCCGCCCGCTGACCTACTCGATGCTGGCGCTGGTGCTCGGCGCCTTCCTGTCGGGCATGGCGGGCGGCTTCTACGCGCACTACATCTCTTTCGTCGGACCCGAGGTGTTCCGCTTCGCCTTCATGGTGAGCATGATCATCATGGTGCTGATCGGCGGCAAGGGCACGCTGGTGGGGCCCCTGATCGGGGCGCTGCTGGTGACCTTTCTCGAGGAGTACCTGCGCGAGGCGAAGGAGCTGCGGCTGTCGCTGTTCGGCTTGGCCGTGATCGCGATCGTGCTGTTCCTGCCGCGCGGGCTGATGGGCTTCATCACGCAGCGCCGCGAGACCCGCACGAAGCAGGCTGCAGCGCCCGCCGCGCCGGCGCAACGCACGGCAGGGAGGCCCGCATGAGCGCCGCACCACTGGCCGCCAGCGGAGGCTCGCTCGAAGTGCGCGCACTCAGCAAGTCCTTCGGCGGCATCAAGGCCGTCAAGGACATCAGCTTCGACGTTCGTGCCGGCGAGATCGTGGGGCTGATCGGGCCCAACGGCGCAGGCAAGACCACCTGCTTCAACCTCATCACGGGCTTCTACACGCCGACCGGCGGCAGCGTGCGCTACAGCGGCCAGGAAGTGACCGGCGAGAAGCCCTTCCGCATGGCGCGGCGTGGCATCGTGCGCAGCTTCCAGAAGACCAACATCCTGAAGTCGCTGACCGTGTTCGAGAACGTGCTGACCGGGCATTACCTCGAAGCGAAGCAGTCGCTGTGGAGCACCTTCTTCCCGACCTCGAAGGTGCGCGCGACCGAACGCGCGGTGCGCGAGAGCGCCGAGCAGATCGTCCACACCATGGGCCTCGCAGAGCGCATGGACGTGCCGGCCTACATGCTGTCCTGCGGCGAGCTGCGGCTGCTCGAAGTCGCGCTCGCCCTGTCGGCCAAGCCCGAGATTCTGATGCTCGACGAGCCAGCCGCCGGCCTCAACAGCCAGGAGGCCCGGCGCTTCGGCGAGATCCTGAAGCAACTGCGCGGGCGTTTCGTGAAATCGATCCTGATCGTCGAGCACAACATGGGCCTGGTCATGGGCGTCTCGGACCGCGTGGTCGTGATGCACTTCGGCGAGAAGCTCGCCGAGGGCACACCGGCGCAGGTGCAGGGCGATCCGCGCGTCATCGAGGCCTATCTGGGCGGGGGGAAGAAATCATGAGCAAACTGCTCGAACTCAACGACCTGCACGTGAGCTACGGCAAGACCGCCGCGCTGCACGGCGTCAACATGACGGTGCGCGCCGGCGAGGTGGTCGCGCTGATCGGCGCCAACGGCGCGGGCAAGAGCACCACGCTGCGCGCGATCTCCGGCCTGCTGCGGCCGACGCGCGGCGACATCCTGTTCGACGGCCGGACCATCGGCGGTATGGCGGCCGACCGCATCGTCGGACTGGGCATCGCGCAGTCGCCAGAAGAGCGGCACGTGTGGCCGGCGATGAGCGTGTACGAGAACCTCACGCTTGGCGCCTACCTGTGCAAGGAGAAGGCCGAGATCGAGAAGCGTGTCGGCGTGGTCTACCACCGCTTTCCGCGGCTCAAGGAGCGGCATCGCCAGCTGGCCGGTACCCTGAGCGGCGGCGAGCAGCAGATGCTGGCGATCGGCCGGGCGTTGATGTCCGAGCCGCGGCTGCTGCTGCTCGACGAGCCCAGCCTGGGCCTGAGCCCGCGCATGGCCGAGGAGGTGTTCGAGTTCGTGCGCGAGATCAACCAACACGGCGTGACCGTACTGCTGGTCGAGCAGAACGTGCACAACGCGCTGTCGGTGGCCTCGCGCGCCTATGTGTTCGAGACCGGCCGCGTGGTCGCCGAGCGCGATGCCGCAGGGCTGCTCGAGGACCCGGGGCTTCTGAGCGCCTATCTGGGCGGCTGAGGCGGGCGGGCGGCGTCCTGCGCCGTGCCAGGGACTCGTCGCCAATTCATTAATTAATTGAACGTTTATTTATCATGCCGCGGCCCGCACTGCGGCATCGTCAACCAGGAGATTCGAGTATGAATAGAGCAATTCGCGTCGGCATCGTCGGTGCCGGCATCGGCGGCGTGGCACTGGCGCGCGCGCTGCGCCTGCGCGGCATCGATGCCCATCTGTTCGAGCGCGCAGCGGCCTTCGGCGAAATCGGCGCCGGCGTGCAGATGACGCCCAACGCGGCCAAGGTTCTGCGGGCGCTGGGCGTCGGCGAAGGGTTGGAGCGCATCGGCTTCCTGCCCAAGGCGATGGTGGGACGCAACTGGGAGGACGCGCGCGAACTCTTCCGCACCCCGCTGAAGGAGGCCTGCCCGCTGCTCTTCGGCGCCGGTTTCTATCACGTGCACCGCGCCGACCTGCACGCGATCCTGTGCGAGGGCATCCCGGCCGATCGCGTGCGCTTCAATGTGCAGTGCACCGGCGTCACGCAGGACGAAGATGGGGCGGTCGCCCACTTCGCCGATGGGTCGAGCTTCGAGGCCGACCTGATCGTCGGTGCCGACGGCATCCACTCGCCCGTGCGCGATGCGCTGTGGGGCAAGACCGATGCGCGCTTCACCGGCCACATGTGCTGGCGCGCGCTGGTGCCCGTCGAGCAGCACCCGCTGCCCTTCGTGAGCCCAGATGCCTCCTTCTGGATGGGCCCGAAGGCGCACATCGTGACCTACTACGTCAAGGGCGGCGCGGCCGTCAACATCGTGGCGGTCAACGAGAGCGCCGACTGGGTGGCCGAGTCCTGGACCGAGCCCAGCACGCGCGAGGAACTGCTGACCGCCTACGCAGGCTGGCATCCGAGCATCATCCGGCTCTTCGAGCGCACCGACACCTCGCAGATCTTCAAGTGGGGCCTGTTCGACCGCGACCCGATGGCGCAGTGGTCGCAAGGCCGGGTGACGCTGCTGGGCGATGCGGCACACCCGATGCTGCCCTTCCTGTCGCAGGGCGCGGCGATGGCGATCGAGGATGCCTATGTGTTGGCCGCCGCGCTGGCGCACTTCGGCACCGACCAGGACACCGCGCTGCGCGCCTACGAGGCCGAACGGCTGCCGCGCACCGCGCGGGTGCAACTCGAGGCCCGCGAGCGCGGCCGCACCTACCACCTGTCGACGCCCGAGGAGCAGCGGCAGCGCGACCTGGCCTTCCAGCAGCAGCAGGCGAGCAATCCGAATGCGGTCGGCATCAAGGCCGAGTGGGTCTACGAATACGACGCGACGCGCTGCATCGAGCGCTTCGATACCGAAGCCTCGCTGGCCTGAACCGGAGCAACTGCACATGAGTAACAGGAACTTCCGCATCGGCCAGATCGTGCCGAGCTCGAACACCACCATGGAGACCGAGATCCCGGCGATGCTGCGGCTGCGCGAGCAGATCCGGCCTGAACGCTTCACCTTCCACTCGGCGCGCATGCGCATGAAGCACGTCAACAAGGACGAACTCGCAGCGATGGACGCGCAGTCCGACCGCTGCGCGCTCGAACTCAGCGATGCCCGCGTCGACGTGCTCGGCTATGCCTGCCTGGTGGCGATCATGGCGATGGGGCGCGGCTACCACCGCGAATCCGAAACGCGCCTGCGGGCCGCCACCGAAGGCAACCAAGGCAGTGCGCCGGTGGTCACCAGCGCGGGCGCGCTGGTCGATGCGCTGCGCGTGATCGGCGCCAGGCGAATCGCGCTGGTGGCGCCCTACATGGTGCCGCTCACGAAGGTGGTGATCGATTACATCGAGCACGAAGGCTTCGAGGTGGTCGACTGGCGCGCGCTTGAGATTCCCGACAACCTGGAGGTGGGCCGGCACGACCCGCGCAAGCTTCCGGCCATCGTCGCCGGCATGAAGACCGACGACGTGGATGCGATCGTGCTGTCGGCCTGCGTGCAGATGCCATCGCTCGCGGCCATCGCGGAAGTCGAGGCTGCGACCGGCAAGCCGGTGGTCACGGCCGCGGTGGCCACCGCCTACGCCATGCTCGGCGCGCTCGGCCTGGAGCAGGTGGTGCCGGGCGCGGGGGCGCTGCTTTCGGGCGCCTATGCGACATCGCGCAAGGCAGTCACGGGATGAGCGATTCCACATTCCTCTACGGCGCGCAGGTGCATGCCAACGGCATCCGCCAGCACTACCTGCGCCATGGCGGCGCGCAGGGCGAGCGCGCGACGCGTGATGCGGTGATCTTTTTGCCCGGCATCACCAGCCCGGCCGTGACCTGGGGCTTCGTCGCCGAGCGCTTCGGTCGCCACTTCGACACCTACGTGCTCGACATTCGAGGCCGCGGCCTGAGCGAGTCATCGGACGCGCTCGACTACGGGCTCGACGCCCAGGCCTCCGACGTGATCGCGTTCGCGCAGGCGCTCGGACTGCAGCGCTACGCGCTGGTCGGCCATTCGATGGGTGGGCGCATCGGCATCCGCGCCGCGGGGCGCCGCCCGGCCGGGCTCACGCGGCTGGTGGCGGTCGACCCACCGGTGTCCGGCCCGGGCCGCCGCGCCTATCCCGCAAAGTTGCCTTGGTACGTGGATTCGATCCGGCTCGCGCGCCACGGCATCACGCTCGAGCAGATGCGCGACTTCTGCCCGACCTGGAGCGAGGAGCAGTTGCGCCTGCGCGCGCAATGGCTCCACACCTGCGACGAGCGCGCGATCGTGCAGAGCTTCGAGGACTTCCAGCGCGACGACATCCATGCCGACCTTCCGCGCATCGACGTGCCACTGCTGCTCATGACCGCCGAGCGTGGCGACGTGGTCCGCGAGACGGACGTGGACGAGATGCGCTCGCTCGCGCCCTCGCTGCGCGAGGCCCGTGTGGCCGGCGCCGGCCACATGATCCCCTGGGACAACGAGCAGGGCTTTCACCGCGCCTTCGGCGACTTCCTCGGTCATCCGCTGGACTGATGCCGCCTTCACCCCATCACCGATCGCATTCCAAGGAGAACCCATGGCTGTCAGCGACACCGACCTGATCCGCGCCTGGACCCAGGTCCTGACCCTTTCGAAGCTGGGCGCCGGCGACGCCGTCACCGTGCTCACCAGCGATCACACCCATCCGCAGACCCTGCGCTGCGCGATCACCGCCGCCACCATGCTGGGTGCCTGCGTGAGCCGTCTCGACCTGCCGCCGGTCAACGCGGAGAAATCGTTGAGCCGCGACACGCTGGCCTACCTCGGCACCACGCCGCTCACGGGCAACCGCGCCGCCATCGCGGCGCTCAAGGCCAGCGACCTGGTGCTCGACCTGATGACGCTGCTGTTCTCGCCCGAGCAGCATGAGATCCTCGCCAGCGGCACCAAGATCCTGCTCGCGGTCGAGCCGCCCGAGGTGCTGCTGCGCATGGTGCCGACCTTGGCCGACTACCACCGCGTTCAGGCCGGCGCGGCCCTGCTCAAGGGCCGCAAGTCGATGCGCGTGAGGTCGCCCGGCGGCACCGACCTGCATTGCCCGCTGGGCGAATACCCGGTGACCGCCGAATACGGCTTCGTCGACCAGCCGGGGCGCTGGGACCACTGGCCCAGCGGCTTCGCCTTCACCTGGCCCAACGAAGGCGGCGCGCACGGGCGAATCGTGCTCGCCAAGGGCGACGTGCTGCTGCCGATGAAGTCCTACGTGGGCGAGCCGATCGAGCTCACGGTGCAGGAAGGCTTCGTGAGCAGCATCGAGGGCGGCACCGAGGCCGAGCTGCTGCGCGAGTACATCGAGTCCTTCGCGGATCCGGAGGCCTACGCGATCTCGCACATCGGCTGGGGGCTTCAGAAGCGCGCCTACTGGTCGACGCTGGGCCTCTACGACCGCGAGGCCACGCTGGGCATGGACGCGCGCGCGGTCAGCGGCAACTTCCTGTTCTCGCTCGGCCCCAACAACGAGGCCGGCGGCAGCCGCACCACCGCCTGCCACATCGACATTCCGATGCGCCGCTGCGACGTCTTCGTCGACGACCTGCAGGTGGTGCGCGACGGCAAGGTGGTCGAGGAACTCATGGACGAGACCGCAGGAGCCGCGCATGCATGAGGAGGCCCGGGTCTACCAGCGCCAGGGCTTCGGTGCCGGCCTGGGCGTGCGGCCGCCGCTGGGGCTCTTGATCGTCGACTTCGTCAACGGCTTCGCTGACCCGGCCGTGTTCGGCGGCGGCAACATCGCGCCGGCGATCGCGCGCACGGTGCCGCTGCTGGCGCTGGCGCGCGAGCGCGGCTGGCCGGTGGCGCACAGCCGCATCGTCTATGCCGACGACAATGGCGACGCCAACATCTTCAGCGCGAAGGTGCCCGGCATGCTGACGCTGAAGGAAGCCTCGCCCGCCAGCGCCATCGTCGCCGAGCTCGCGCCTCGGGAAGGCGAACTGGTGGTGCGAAAGAACGTGCCTTCGGCTTTCTTCGGCACCTCGCTCGCACCCTGGCTCACGCAGCGCAGCGTGCGCACCCTGCTGGTGGCGGGCTGCGTCACCAGCGGCTGCGTGCGCGCGAGCGTGGTCGATGCCATGTGCTGGGGCTTCGCACCGATCGTGCTGTCGGACTGCGTGGGGGACCGCGCCATCGCGCCGCACGATGCGAGCCTGTTCGACATCCAGCAGAAGTATGGCGACGTGATGAGCTCGGATGCGCTGCGCGAACGCCTGGCGGCCGCCGCCTAGCCTGCTGTCACTTCGCCTCGAATCCGCCGACCACGAACCGCGTCACCTGCTCGATCAGCCCCTCGGTGTCCTCGGGGTCGTAGAGGCCCTTGGGCGTCATCTCCTCCATCCTGTGGGTGTCGGAGAAGGCATAGAGGTAGGTGCCGATCATCAGCGTCACGCGCCAGTAGGCATCGAGCTCGCCCAGCTTCGGCAGCGCCTCGCGCAACACCTCCACATAGCGCCGGGTCGAGCCGCCATACGCATCGGTGCGCAGCTTGTACGAGATCTCGGGCGGCTCGGTGTGCAGCCGGGCCTGCAGTCGCAGGAAGGCCCGGCCCTGCGGCGTGTCGCGCAGCGTCAGGGTCGGCAGCAGGAAGGCGCGCACGATGCCGCGCACGTTGGGCTTGCCCGCAGCGCACATCGCCTCGAGGTTCTCGATGCGCTGTTGCGAGATCACCTGGCCGCGCCGCAGGAACACTTCCTCGAAGAGCCCGAACTTCGAACCGAAATAGTAGCTGATCAGCGCCTGCGTCACATTGGCGTGCGTCGCGACCTCGCGCAGCGTGGTGCCGGCATAGCCGAGGTTCGCGAACATCTGTTCGGCGGCGTCGAGGATCTCCTCCCGGACGACGCTCGCGCCCTCCGGGCGCCCCGGTCCCTTGTGCTTGGTCGCCGTCTTGTCCCCCTCGGGCTGGCTCTTCCTTCTGTTCATGATTGGCTGATTAATTAATTATTAGGGCGATGATACCGACCGCAATCCGCACCGTCTCACTTTCTCGCGCTTCTTCAACTCATCCCTTACCCACGCTCATCGCCACCTTCAGCTGCATCGTCGGCTTGGAAGAAACCCGCCTCCTTGAGGTTGCGCAGCGCAATATCCAGGATCCTCGCCGTCGTCTCGCTGCGGTGATGCGCCAGGTAAGAGAAGTAATAGGGCACGTGCGGCACGGCCGGCTTGGCGCGCAAGACCCGCAGGGATTTTTCGGCGATCTGCCGGCGCGTGATCGATGCGGGCAGCATGGCGATCGCGTGGCCGGAGGCGACCAACGCCACCATCAGCGATAGCGAATTGCAGCTGCTGTACTCCTCGAAGGCATAGCCGTCCGAGGCCAGCCAGCGCGACGCCGATTCATGCAGCGTCGACGGCGGCGCATTGCAGACGATGCGGTGATTCAGCGCGTGGGCCGGCACGAAGTCTTCATCGGCCACCATCAGGTCGTGCGCCGCCACCCACTGGTGCTGGGTCAGCCCAATGAACTGGCTGGTCACGTCGGGCTGGCTGCTCTGCCCGGTGTGCAGCGCGATGTCGAGTTCGTGGTTGTTGATCTTCTGCAGCAACTGGGCGCCTCCGCCCACCGTCAGGTCCACGCGAAGCGCCGGATAGCCGTCCTTGATGTCCTTGAGGATCTGCGGCATTCCGATGATGGCGCAGGATTCGTCCACCCCCATGCGCACCAGCCCCGTGATGGTGCGCCGCAGGTCGAGCCGCGCCATGTCCTGCGCCGAGGCCAGCACGCGCTCGGCATAGACCAGCACGTTGCGCCCGAGGTCCGTCACCTGCAGGCGCTGGTTCTGACGCTCGAAAAGCTGGACGCCCAGTTCCTCCTCCAGGTCGCGGATGCGGTGCGAGATCGCGGGCTGGGTCAGGTGCAGGTGCCGCGCCGCCGCGTGCACCGTGCCCAGACGCGCGGTCCACACGAAGGCCTGCAACTGGTGCAGGGTGAACCTCGTTGATAAGGAACCTGTATTAACCATCTTGAGAATTGATCAGTATCCGTGTCGGGGGCGTGTACTTAGGATGACCATCATTCGACAACGACGATATCCGAAATGACTGGCATCCAAATAGGAGAGCTGCCGCCACCCTGCGCGCCGCAGCTGCTGTCCCTGCTGAAGGAGGCCGAACCGGCCACCATCGGCCATTTTCACGAACTCGGCTTCCTGCACGGCCGCATCCGCGCCATGGCGGCCGTGACGCGCAGCGTCGGCACCGCCGTCACCGTGCGCTGCGAAGGCTCCGACGGCTCCGTCCTGCATCACGCGCTCGGGCAGCTCAGGGCCGGCGACTTCCTGGTCGTCGACCGGGCGGGCGACGAGACCATCGCGTGCATCGGCGGCGCCAGCGTGCTGGCCGCGCGTCTTCGCGGGGTCGCGGGCGTGGTGGTGGATGGCTGCGTCACGGACATCGAGGATCTGCGCCAACTCGGCGTGCCGGTGTGGGCGCGCGGCCTGAGCGCCCGCACCACCCGCGCCGGCGGGCGGTCGGGCAGCTTCTGCCTGCCGGTGGACTGCGGCGGCGTGCGCGTGTATCCCGGCGACGCCGTGCTGGCGGACGAGAACGGCATCCTGGTGATGGCGCCCGACGAGGCGCGGGCCCTGGCCGACCGAGCGATCGCCCTGCAGCAGGCCGAACAGCAGACGCTGGCTCGGCTGCGCGCAGGCGAGACCTATCCCCAGATTCTGGACACACAACTCTTTTTTCAGGAAGAAGCCGCATGACGAATCCCGACCCGACCCGACCGCCCGCCTTCGCACCGATTGCGGAGCTTTCACGCGACTTGCGAAACGGCACGACGACTTCGGTGGCGCTCACGCGCGAGTGCCTGCGCCGCATCGCCGCGCATGACGGCCACTTCAAGAGCTTCCTGGCGGTCTACGAGGACGAGGCCCTGGCCGCCGCGGCCCTGGCCGACCAGGAGCTCCGCGCCGGCCGCGACCGCGGCCCGCTGCACGGCATCCCGGTGGCGCTGAAGGACCTGGTGAACATCCAGGGCAAGCCCACGACGGCCGGCTCCCCGATGCTGTCGGACAACATCGCGCAGCAGGACGCGGAGATCGTCCGGCGCATCGTCGACGCCGGCGGCGTCATCGTCGGCAAGACCCACATGGTGCAGCTCGCGCTGGGCGCCTGGGGCACCAATTCGCACATGGACACGCCGCGCAATCCGGCCGGCCGCGCCACCGACACCCTGGCACCGGGCGGCTCCAGCAGCGGCTCGGCGGTGGCCGTGGCGGCCCACCTGGTGCCGTGGGCGATCGGCTCCGACACCGGCGGCTCGGTGCGCGTGCCCGCTGCGTTCTGCGGCATCGTGGGCTTCAAGCCGACCATCGATGCGCTGCCGCGCAGCGGCGTCCACCCGCTCAGCGACAGCCTCGACAGCCTGGGCCTGCTCGCGTCGTCGGTGCAGGATGCGCGGCTGTGCTTCGAGGCGCTGGTCGGCGCGCCCGCTGCGACGCCCGACGCCCGACAGCGAATCGGCGTCCTCGACGCGGACGAACTCGCGCCCCTCGCGCCAGCGATCGCGCGAAGCCACGGACAGAGTCTGCAACGGCTCGAAGAGGCGGGCTTCAGCCTGGTGCCGTTCCGCTTCCCGGCGCCGCTGGTAGCGTTCAAGGAACCCACCAATGCCATCATGATCGCCGAGGGTGCCTGGGTGAATGACCGCCTGCTCGACGACCCGAACGCGCCGATGGATCCGTCGGTGCGGCCGCGGCTCATCGCCGCCCGGGCGACCACGGCGGTGCAGTACCTGCAGGCCCAGGCCACTGCAGCGCGCTGGCGGCAGGCCTTCGCCGACGAAATGGACCGACTCGATTTGTCCGCCATCGCCATGCCCACCACGGCCATGACCGCGCCGCGACTCGAGGACATCGACCACAACCTGGCTCCGGTCCACTTCACCCGCCCGATCAACCTGCTCGCGCTGTGCGGCATCGCGCTGCCGACGGATCAGGACAACGACGAGCGGCCCATCGGGCTGCAACTGGTCGGCCGTGCGGGCGACGATCACGCATTGCTCGGCATCGCGTCCGAAGTCAGCGCGGCACTGCATCCGTCTCGCGCCCCGTCGGCGGAGCCCTGCAATGCCTAGCAAGCTGCTCGCCGTGCTGTTGGCGTTCGTCGTCCAGTGCGCGACCGCCCAGGACTACCCGACGAAGCCAGTGCATCTGATCGTTCCGTTTCCTCCGGGCGGCAGCGTGGATCTGGTCGCGCGCCTGATCGGCAAGAGCCTGCAGGACGCCCTGCAGCAGCCCTTCGTGGTCGACAACAAGCCGGGCGCCTCGGGCAATGTCGGTGCCGCTTATGTCGCCAAGGCACTTCCGGACGGCTACACGCTGCTCGTCGGCAGCGCCGGTGTCTTCGCCGCCAACCAGTTCCTGTATGCCAATCCACCCTTCGATCCGTTGCAGGCCTTTGCGCCGATCATGCGGATCGTCGATCAGCCCAACATCCTGGTCGTGGGCAGCCAGTCGCCCGCCCACAGCGTCAAGGAGCTGATCGCGATGGCCAAGGCGCGTCCGGGAAAGCTGAGCTTCGGCAGCGCCAGCGTCGGCTCTGCCCAGCACTTCTCCACCGAGATCTTCATGCAGCAGGCCGGCGTCGACCTGCTGCATGTACCGTACAAGGGGGGCGCCCCGGCCCTGGTGGATCTCATGGGCGGGCAGATCGACATGCTGTTCGACACCTCGCCGACGGCCTTGCCTTATGCCAGGAGCGGCAAGCTGCGAGCGCTGGCCATCACCAGCAGCCAGCGCTCGCCGCTGCTTCCGGACGTCCCCACGATGAAGGAGGCGGGGTTGCCCGAGTTCGAAGTCGTCACCTGGACCGGCATCGCCGCGCCGGCCGGCACACCCCGTGCCGTGATCGACCGGATCAACACGGCGATCAAGAACGCGCTGCGCGGCGACTTGCGTCGGCAGCTCGAAGAGACCTCGCTCATCCCGGTGGGGGACTCGCCCGATGCCTTCAGGGAGTTCATCCGCAAGGATGCGGACAACTACGCACGCCTGGTGAAGGCCGCGAAGATCACGCCGCAGTGATCTGCATCATTGCCGTGCGCGACGCCTCGACTTGATAGATTCTCGTCATGTTGCCTGATGCGAATTTCTCGCTATCTAGCACGTCGGCAAGTTCATACGATGAGTCTTCGTTCTTTTGATTGGATGCATATGAAGATCTCATTGACTCGTGTTGTGTGTGCCCTCTCGCTGGCGATGGCCGGCCTTGCATCGGCAGCAGCGGACTACCCCGACAAGCCCATCCGCCTCGTGGTTCCGTACCCGCCCGGCGGCGCATCCGACACGGTGGCGAGACTCATTGGGCAGCAGCTGTCACAGCGGCTCAAGCAGCCGGTGCTGGTGGACAACAAGCCGGGCGCCACCGAACAGATCGGCGCCAGTTTCGTCGCCAAGGCGCCCCCTGACGGCTACACCATCCTGCTGGCTTCCACCGCGGGGCTTTCGGTCAACCCGACCCTCTACAAGGGACGTCTCGCCTACGACCCCGAGAAGGATCTCGCGCCGATCGTGATGGCCGTGACCCTGCCCAGCGTCGTGATGGTCCATCCTTCGCTGCCGGTCAATTCGATCGACGAACTCACGGCGTTTGCAAGGTCTTCGCCCACGCCGATCAACTACGCTTCGAGCGGCGCCGGCAACCCCAGCCACCTGGGCATGGAGCTGTACAAGCGCGTGGCTTCCGTCGACATGACGCATGTGCCCTACAAGGGTGGCGCGCCTGCGCTCCAAGATCTGATGTCAGGTCAGGTGTCGGTGATGATGGCCATCGGGCCGGAGTCGATGCCAATGGCCAAGGCCGGAAAGCTGAAGGCGCTCGCGGTCACCACCGCGAAGAGCTCGCCGGCCTACCCCGGTCTGCCGCCCGTCTCGCAGACCAAGGGCTTCGCCAACTTCGAATTGCTGCACTGGTTCGCCTTGGTGGCACCCGCCCGCACGCCAGAGCCATTCATCGCGCTGCTGAACAAGAACGTGAACGAGATCCTCCAGGAGCCGGACGTGAAGAAGAAGCTGATCGACATGGGCATGGAACTCGAAGGCGGCTCGCCGAAGAAACTGGCCGACACCATCACGCGCGACCGTCTCAAATGGGAGAAGGTGATCGCTGAATCGAACATTCGGGTCGACTGATCCACGCAGCTGCCAACCCCATCAACTGAACAGAGAAACAACATGGTCTTCGCCGGAAAAGGAATCCTGATCTCGTCCATGGAAGTGCTGCCCGGCGAAGAGGCTGACTTCAATGTGTGGTTCGACCGCGAGCATCTCGCCGAACGCGTGGCGATTCCGGGCTTCATCGAGGCGAGGCGCTACGAATCGGTCGGCGCGCCGACCCGCTACCTGCAGATCTACAGCACCACCGAATTCGATGTGCTGAACGGTGCCGCCTACCGGGCGGCCCTGGCGAAACAGACAGATTGGTCCAACCACCACATCTCCCGCTTCATCGAGCCGACCCGCGTCGTGGGGCGCCTTGTGCGCAGTGAAGGGGTCGCGCGAGGTATTGCGCTTGCGCTCGTGAGGCTGCGTCCGTCGGGCGATCCGGCCATGATGCCGGCGCTGGCGGGCATCGTCGACGTGCTTGACAAACCAGGCACGGCATCCGTTCACTTCGTCGAAGCCGATGCGAATCTCTCCAGGCCCGTGACGGCGGATGCCAGCTACGTCGGCGGCCAGGACTGCTACGTGATCATCGAGTGCACCAGCGAGGCCGCCGCTCAACGCGTCGTGGCCGAACTGCAAGTGCCGGTGCAGAAGTACGGTGAACTGATCGACGCGCGCGTGTATCGCTATCGCATGGACATCAGCGCATCGGCACTGCGGTGAGTGCTCGGCGCAAGCAGCGTCAGCGCCCTGCTGGCCCGACTGCCATTCGCGAAGGATGTTCTGCAGAACAGGATCTGCAATCACGGCTGAAAGAATAAGGTGATGCCGACGCAACCAGATGACTCGATCGAGCAAGCTCGGCAACGATTTGCTGCGCGGGGCAGCCGCTCCGGCCGCCTTGCAGGCCCGTTTCGGGCCTCGCAGACGCACTCATCCTTCGACCCTCCATCAACTTTCGCCGCGCCATCCACAGGTTCGACTATGCGAACAGCATGACGATCTGCGCCGTGTTCTTCGCCAAGCCGCGATAGCGCACGTTCGTGAATCCGAACTGCTGCTTGATCACCCGGAACGGCTCTGTCGCAGTAGCGGTGCACGGTAATCTTCGGCTGTATGAAATCCGAGACCCCGTCGATAGTCAAAGCCCTGAAGAAGGTGATCAAGCGCATGCACTACCCGTTGGAGGTGATGCTCACGTGTGTGCGCTGGTACGCAGCCTATCCGCTGAGTCCGCGCCACATTGAGGAGATGATGGCCGAGCGCGGCGTTGTCGTTGATCACGCCACCGTGCATCGCTGGGCGATCAAGATCTTGCCGGTGCTGGCGACCGTGTTCCGACGGCGCAAACGCCCCGTTGGCACGAGCTGGCGGATGGACGAAACTTACATCAAGGTCGCCGGCCAGTGGAAGTACCTGTACCGGGCAGTCGACCGCGACGGCGACACCGTCGACTTTCTGTTGCGCGCCAAGCGAGATCATGCCGCTGCACGAAGCTTCTTTGAGCAGGCCATCGGTCTGCACGGTGTGCCCGAGAAGATCACGATTGACAAGAGCGGCGCCAACACGGCAGCCATTCAGAGCATTCGATCCGACTCCGGTGCGGACATCGAGATGCGCCAGTCGAAATATCTCAATAACATTGTTGAACAAGACCACCGCTCTATCAAGCGCATCGTGCGACCGATGCTTGGATTCAAGTCATTTCGATCCGCGCGAGCGGTGATTTTCGGCATCGAGACCATGCATATGATCAGGAAGGGCCAGTTGTTGGATTGCGTCAAAGGCCAAGCCTCGTCCCCGGCAGAAAAGTTCTACTCTCTGGCTTTCTGAGCGACACGAGCGACGTGCACTTGCCCGAGCCGGCGCTGCTATTGCGACAGAACCCGAGCAAGCCTATTTCAGCTTGCTGCACGGAACGGCAAACCCTGCCGAGGCATTCGTCGTCCGACTTGATGGCGAAACTTCGTCGACCATCGCGGAGGAGCATGCCGTCATGGGGCAGTTGGGGTTGCGGCTGCCGCAGGACCCCGAAACTGCGCCTGCTGGGTAACGAACCGACGCGAGCGTAACGAAAGACGCTTGGGCGCAGTTCTTGCGGGGTGTTTCCAACCAACCAGAGGAGTGCCCATGAAATCAGTCTCGGAACTGCTCAAACGTCGCGACTCGTCCGCCTGGCGCACCGTACCGGAGGCCACCGTACTGGATGCGCTTGGATTGTTGGCTCGCTACGAGGTAGGGGCACTGATGGTGATCGCCGACGGCACGCTCGTCGGCGTGGTCTCCGAACGAGACTGCGCGCGCAAGGTCGACCTCCAAGGCAAGAGCTCCAAGGCGGTGCAGGTATCTGAAATCATGACGCCCAACGTCATGACCGTCACGCCCACCACTCGCACGCGCGAGTGCATGGGCCTGATGAGTCACAAGCGGATTCGCCATCTTCCGGTGGTCGACGCGGGCAAGGTGATCGGCATGATCTCCATCCGGGATCTGATGGATGACATCATTGCCGATCATGAGCAGACGATCGACCAACTGCGTGCCTACATTCAGACGTGAGGCGCGCACATCGTCGTACAGGCTGCACTCAAAACGATCGCGGTGATTTTCTGTTGGACATCCGAAGGAGGCGCATGCCGCAACGAAGGAAAACAGCCACGGAGCACATCGAGGTCACGGATCAGATCGGGAAGCGGCACGTGGTCCTGAAGTACACCGAATATCTCGAGGCATCTCCTGACGGCTTTGTCACGTTGGCGATGCCAGGTCGAAAAGCTGGCAGGGGATCAAAGGCTCAGAAGGCGGCGGACGGATCTTGGGCGCTGCCGGTGAAAAGGCGCCATGCATCAAAGCGTGAGGCCAGTTGCTTGCGGTAGAGCGATGCGCGCAGCAAATGGCGCTTGAGAGCGAAGTGCTGGCGGATGGGACCGAAGCTCGAGAGGAAAGCCTGCGAGCGCTCGGGACGGCGAAAGCCTCGCATGCGCCGCTCGCGCTCACGGGTGGGCTGATGGCTGTTCTCGGCGCGGTTGTTCACGCGCGCACAGGCCTTCACGAACACGTGCCGCACGGTCGCAAGCTGAGGGATCTCTGCGTTGGCAGCTGGATAGCTGCGCAACTGGTCGGTGACAATTTTGCGTGGCGCCTCTGGGCAGGCGGCGAGCACGCGCTTGAAGAAGCGCTTGGCTGCGACCTTGTCGCGGCGCTTCTGCACCAGGACGTCCAGTTCAACGCCATGCTGATCGACGGCGCGCCACAGCAGGTACGGTTCACCCCGCAGCGTCACGAACATCTCGTCCAGATGCCAGGTCGATCCCGGCTTGCGGCGCACGCCCTTGGCGCCGTGCGCAAAGCTCGCGCCGAACTTGTCGCACCAGCGCCGGATCGTCTCGTAGCTGACGACCACACCGCGCTCGAAGAGAAGCTCCTCGATGTCGCGCAGGCTCAGTTGAAATCGAAAATACCAGCGCACCGCCTGGCTGATCACCACCGCAGGGAACCGGTGACCGTGATACAGCGATCTTCTCGTCTTTTGCATGGCGAAAGGTTACGCCATCGGCAACGTGACAATGCCACCTGGTCGCCAAGGTTGGAGGAGTTCACGAGCCCGGCAACGACCGCCTCTCGCCGCCGAGCGCGCTCCCACTGCGCGTCCGTCGCCAGCGCCATGTACGAGAGCGCCGTCCCGGTAGAAGCAGACAGCGATGCTGGGGCACTCAACTCCGACGCCGAGGTTGTTCTCAAGACGCCGTTGGCAAGGTCGCGAACGACGACGCTGCCATCGGGTTCGACACGAACGATCGCCACCAGTCTATCGGAGGCGACCGCAACAACGTCAGGAAGCGCCTGGAAATGACCCATCTCCATCCACTCGCAGGTGAGTGCGAACATGGTGACAGATTGAAGGGGTCAAACGCAAGGTTGTGCCAATTGAAAGGGCCAAAAATCTGGCGGGCCGAGCCGACGCCAAATCGCGACTGTGAGCAGGCGCTCGCCTTGAAAGCGCCGTGCATCAAGGCTCTCCATGATCTGGCGCTGACAGAATGAAAGAGCGAAGTTGACAGATTGAAGGGAAACCGACAGCAGCACCGCATAAGGTTTCGACGACGGAAACGTGGCGTGTCCCGATCGCGTGATCGTCGAACTCGCATTCGGCGCAAGACTTGAACGGCAGGCACTCGCGATGAGCACCGCAGGAAGCTTGCGCCACCCCTTCACTCTGGAAGTTCCATGAAATTCACGAAAGCAATGAAGATCGTATCCGTCCCGGTACTGACCTTTCTGGTCGCTGCCGGCGCCCACGCAGAGGCGTACGACGGTGTGCACAACGCAATCTCCTTCAAGACGCGCGAGGAGGTGAATGCCGAAGCGGTGCGCACTGCCACGGCTCCGAACCAGAACGTGGTCAGAGGCTCTCGCGTTGTCGAGACCCTGGCTGAATCGAAGGCACGTGCGCTCGTTGAAGCCGAAGCCATTCACCACAACTTGAGGCCCGACCAGAATGTCGCCACGGGCTCCCGCTTCAACAGCAAGGTCATCTCGACGCTGCCGCACCCCGCCGACCTGCGCGCGAAAGCCAATTGAGCAATCCCTGCCTCACGCTCTGCGTGAGGCAGGCACAAAACCGTGGCAGGAAGGCGGCAAGCCGCGGGTCGCCACGTTGGACGCCAACGGCTGGTCGAAACCTGATGACAACTTCCCACAACGCCGGCGCCGGCGAAGTTTCTGAGTCGGCCGTTTCAGCCGCGCGATTCACGTTCGACCCGATGACGCGGAACCCCCTGCTGCACGCGCCGTTGTTGCTGCTGCTGATTCGGCTCGCACTGCCAACGGTGGCCGTGCTTTTCATGCAGACGGTATTGAGCATGGCCGAAACCTACTTCGTGAGCGGGCTGGGTGTCGACGCGATGGCATCGGCTTCGCTGGTCGTGCCTGTCATGCTGCTGATGACCATGGTCTCCAATGGCGGCGTCGGGGGTGGGGTTTCCGCCGCAGTCGCGCGCGCTCGGCGCTGGCCGGCAAGACGAGGCCGAAAGCCTTGTTTGGCACAGCGTCGTGATCGCGATCGTCGCAGGCGGACTCTTCACCGTGGCTGCGATCGCCGCGGCTCCGATGCTCTATCGCGGATTGGGCGGCACTGGCACGTCCTGGCAGCAAGCGCTTCAGTACTCGAACATTCTCTTCGACGGCGCGGTCCTGTTCTGGGTTCCAACCTTGCTGCAATCGGCGTTGCGAGGCGCGGGCAACGTCAGGACGCCCGCACTGATCATGCTCGGCAGCGTCGGAGCCGGACTCCTCATTTCCCCAATCCTGATTCTGGGCGGACTGGGGCTTCCGAGAATGGGCGTGGCCGGTGCGGGCATCGCACAGGTGCTGTGCACCGCGGGCTCGCTGGCAGCGATCTTTGTCTATATGCGTTTGGGGGGCTCGAAACTTCGACTTCGCCGGCACCCGCTGCGGCGTGACCACTTTGGTGCCATCCTTGGCGTGGGCTTGCTGTCAACCCTCAACGCGGCGATGTCGACGCTTTCGATCGGCGCGATCACTGCCGCTGCGGGTACCCTTAGCGTGGCAACGATCGCGGGCTACGGGATCGCGTCCCGGCTCGAAATGCTGCTGGTGCCCGTGATGTTCGGCTTCGGTACCGCCGCCATCACCGTAGTCGGAACCTGCATCGGCGCCGACGACATCCCGCGAGCGCGCCGCGCTGCGCTGGTGAATGCACTGTTCGTCGGTGGCCTGCTCGAAGTGCTGGGCCTCAGCGTGGCGTTCCTGCCCAGCCTGCTGTGGATGTCTCACTTCACGAACGACCCCGACATATGGGCCGTCGGCGGCCACTATCTGAGGGTGATGGGCCCGATTTTCGGCTTCATCGCGATCGCGATGGCGTTGTACTTCGCGGGGCAAGGCGCGCGGCGCGTCGGCTGGCCGCTCGCTGCGGGTAGCTTCCGCTTCATGTGCGCGCTGTCCGCCGCAGCGCTGGTGTTCGCGGGAAAGCTCAGTCTTGAGTCCGCCTTCCTGCTGGTGGCCGTGGGGGCCATCGTCGGTTCCGCGGTAACGGCGTGGGGCTTCGCCCGGGTGAGGCGGGGTATTCGCTAGATCGCGTGGGAGCGAAGGGCCGCGTTGGATTGCTTCGATCGGTCGCCACGGATTTGGCCTGCGCTCTAAGGCCGTCCGCCAGGATTGAGTCGGGACATGGTCACTGCCCATTGGCGACGGTGCGTTGCCTGAACCTGCTCGAGATCCATCGACAGAGTCCGGTGCATGATAGGCAGGTGGGCCGACCCCGATTTCAGCAGCGCATGAACTCCTCCCAGTCGGTCGAAACCAAGAGCCCTTTGATCGACAACTCGAGATCGTACGTCGTGCGCTGACAGAGGAGCTTCTCCGTTATCGTTGTACGTCTGCGCGGATTGCCACCGCGTCAGCGGTCTCGGCTTGCCAGCCGCCGCCCAGCGCCTTGAACGCACTGACCGCCGCGCGCGCCGCCTCCGTTTGCGCCTGCACTTTCGCATCAGCAACGCGCAGGAGGCTCTCGTCCGCTTGCAACACTTCGATCAGGCTGACGACACCTCGCTGATAGGCCGTGAACGAGGCGCCTCGTGCACGACCGAGCGCTGCCTCGCCCTGCGCGAGCAAGGTGGCTTGTTCTTCACGCTTGACCAGGGCGGAGAAAGCATTTTCCACGTCTTCGGTCGCGCGCAGTGCCGCGAGACGATAGGCCGCGAGCAACTCCGCCTCCTGCCCTTTTGCGAGTTCGATCTGCGCATCGATGCGCCCGAAGTCGAACAGGCGCCAGCGCAGGCCGAGCAAGACCGCGGCCTGGCTGGCCCCGCCGGTGAACACGTTACCGCTGGCCACGGACGTGGCGCTGCCGATTACCCCCCCCAAGGACAGCTTCGGGTAGTACTCGGCCATGGCCACCCCGATGCGAGCGTTAGACGCTTCAAGTCGCCTCTCGGCGGCGATCAGGTCGGGCCGCCGTCGCAGCAACTCGCCGGGTGATCCGGTGGCGCCGATGCGCGGTGCGACGGGAATGGCAACCGGTGCGGCCAGTTCCGCACGGTGAGCGCCCGGCGCCGCACCCAGCATCACGTCGAGCGCGTTCATGGCCGCAGCTTCGCCCGCCTCCAGCACTGGAAGCACCGCACGAACCTGCGCCAGCGCACCTTCGGCCTGCCTCAACTGAAGTTCGGCTGCCAGCCCCTTGCCGTAGAGCAAGTCGACCTTCGAGAGCAGTTCTTGTTGCGTGCCGACTTGCCGGCGTGCCACGTCGAGGCGGGCCTGCAGTCCGCGTAGCGTGATATAGATGTCTGCCGTCTGCGCAGCCACGGTCAGGCGCGTGGCGGCTGCGCCGGCCTCCGATGCCTGGTAGTCGGCCAGCGCAGCCTCACGGCCCCGACGCAGGCCGCCGAAGATGTCCAGTTCCCAACTTGCGCCAAGGTTGGCTTCATAGGCGTTGCCGTATCGATCGAAACCTGGTTGCGAGTTCATAACCTGGCCCAACTGCGTCTCGACCGACTGGTAGGCCCGGGCAGCTTGTCCGCTGAGGTTGCCCGCGGGCAGCATCGCTGCGTTCGCAGCACCGAGTCCAGCACGGGCCTGCGCCACGCGGGCAGATGCTTGCGCAAGATCGAGGTTCTGCGTCAGCGCGAGTTCGACGTAGCGGGCCAGGTGTGCATCGCCAAACGCAGTCCACCAGGCGACCAACTCGGCGTTCGCGGTAGCGGCGCGCCGGTCGAGGGCTGCTTCGCCGATGAATTGGTCCGGCAGAGTGGTGGCGGGTCGGACATAGTCAGGACCGACAGCGCAACCTGCGAGAAGGCTGAGAAGCAGGGGAATGACAAGGGTGCGTTGGAACATGGGCGATTTCTGGAACGAGTGGGACGAGACCATCAAACGAAGTTGTGACTATAATTCACTTTGGTCACTTGTTGTGGCCTTTTTCCGGGAGCGTTAAGCTGTCGCCATGAGCAATGCAACTTCCTCTTCCCCTGCCACACGGGGGCCGGCAGATCACGATGTGCGCGCGCAGATTGTCCTTGCGGCAACCGAGCACTTCAGCCGGTACGGTTACGAGAAGACCACGGTTTCCGACCTCGCCAAGGCCATCGGCTTCTCCAAGGCATACATCTACAAGTTCTTCGAGTCCAAGCAGGCGATCGGGGAAATGATCTGCTCGAACTGCTTGCGGGAGATCGAAGTGGACATCCGCGCTGCGGTCGATGGCACCGACCGTCCACCCGAGAAACTGCGCCGCATGTTCAAGGCCATCGTTGATTCGGGCCTTCGTCTGTTCTTCCAGGACCGCAAGCTCTACGAGATCGCCATCTCGGCGGCCAGCGAACGCTGGCAGTCGGCCATCGCACACGAAGAGTGCATCCAGCAGTTGCTCGTCGAGGTGCTGAAGCAAGGGCGCGAGTCCGGCGACTTCGAGCGCAAGACACCGATCGACGAGACGGCGGCGGCGATCTATCTGGTCGTTCACCCCTATATCAACCCCCTGATCCTGCGGCACAGCTTCGATCACACCGACCAGGCGCCGGCGCAGCTGTCCGGCCTGGTGCTGCGCAGCTTGTCGCCATAAAAACTAAATATTTCTTGTGACCATTGACTAATATGGTCACTAGTATCAGAATTTGGGTCCTGATCGATTCGTCAATGGGACCCGTATGCTTTCGCGCCGCTTCGCTACATCCGCACTCTTTTGCGCCTTGCCATTCGCGTTGGTCGCCTGCGACGACAAAGCGCCGCCAGATCCGCGCACCCAGACACCGCTGGTGCGCGCTGCCACCGTCCAAGCAGCCGACTCCGCATCGCGCTCTTTCACAGGCACCGTAGCCGCGCGGGTTCAAAGCGACCTGGGCTTCCGTGTCTCAGGAAAAGTGCTGGAGCGCTTCGTGGACGCTGGTCAGACTGTCAAGCGCGGGCAACTGCTCATGCGCATCGACCCGGTCGACCTGAGGTTGGCTGCGCGCGCACAGCAGGAGGCCGTGGCCGCTGCCCGGGCGCGTGCCAAGCAGGCGAGCGACGAAGAACTTCGCTACCGCGACCTGAGAGGCACCGGGGCCATTTCCGCCTCGGCCTACGACCAGATCAAGGCTGCGGCGGATGCCGCTCAAGCCCAGCTCGGTGCGGCCGAAGCACAGTCGGAAGTCGCGCGCAACTCCAACCGCTATTCAGAACTTGCCGCCGATGCGGACGGCACGGTGCTGGAGACGCTGGCCGAGCCCGGCCAGGTGGTCAACGCCGGGCAGCCGGTGGTCCGCTTGGCGCAGGCTGGGCGCAGGGAGGCGGTGGTCCAGTTGCCCGAAACGATGCGCCCTGTCGTCGGCTCGGGCGGGCAGGCCACGCTCTTCGGCAAGGAAGGCGTTGCAGTGGCAGTAAAGCTCAGGCAGCTCTCGGATGCGGCCGACCGGCTCACGCGCACGTTCGAGGCGCGATACGTGCTCGAGGGCGAACTGGCCAACGCGCCCCTGGGTGCCACGGTCACGGTCCACATCGCGGACGGCAGGCCCGCGCGAGAAAGCAGTGCGCAGGTGCCCATCGGCGCCCTGTTCGACACAGGCAAGGCAACGGGCGTGTGGGTCATTGGCGGAGATCCGTCGACGGTGCGCTGGCAGCCGGTGGCTGTCGAGCATCTTGACGACGACCGTGCGCGGGTGACCGGTCAACTCAAACAGGGAGATCGGGTCGTCGCGCTTGGGGCGCACCTGCTGCGCGAAGGCGAGCAGGTGCGTATCGCGACGCCGGCCGCGGGCGGAGCTCGCCCATGAGCGAAGGCCGCTTCAACCTGTCGGCGCTGGCTGTACGCGAACGCTCCATCACGTTGTTCCTGATCTGCCTGGTCTCGCTGGCGGGCTTGGTCGCGTTCTTCAAGCTCGGCCGCGCGGAGGATCCCGCTTTCACCGTCAAGGTGATGACCATCATTACGGCCTGGCCCGGCGCCACGGCGCAGGAGATGCAGGACCAGGTCGCCGAGAAGCTCGAGAAGCGCCTGCAGGAGTTGCGCTACTACGACCGCTCGGAGACCTACACACGCCCCGGCCTGGCGTTCACGACCCTGACATTGCTCGACAGCACCCCGCCAGCGCAGGTGCAGGAAGAGTTCTATCAGGCGCGCAAGAAGGTCGCTGACGAAGCGGGCACCCTCCCCTCCGGCGTGATCGGGCCGATGATCAACGACGAGTACGCCGACGTCACCTTCGCCCTCTTCGCGCTCAAGGCCAAGGGAGAACCGCAGCGCGTGCTGGTGCGCGATGCGGAAACGCTGCGGCAACGGTTGCTGCACGTGCCGGGCGTGAAGAAGGTCAACATCGCCGGGGAGCAGTCGGAACGAATCTATGTCGAGTTCGCGCACGACCGGCTGGCGACGTTGGGCATCGGCCCGCAGGACGTGTTCGCCGCACTCAACAACCAGAACGCGCTGAGCCCGGCTGGGTCGGTGGAAACCAGCGGCCCGCAGGTCTTCATTCGACTGGACGGCGCATTCGACACGCTACAGAAGATCCGCGATACGCCGGTGATCGCGCAAGGCCGTACCTTGAAGCTATCGGACGTTGCCACGGTCAAGCGCGGGTACGAAGACCCGGCCACATTCATGATCCGCAACGGCGGCGAACCTGCCTTGCTGATCGGCGTGGTCATGCGGGAAGGCTGGAACGGCCTCGATCTGGGCAAGGCGCTGGACATGGAGGCCCGTGCCATCAACGCGGAGTTGCCCCTGGGCCTGAGTCTGACCAAGGTCACGGACCAGTCGGTGAACATCAGCGCATCGGTCGACGAGTTCATGATCAAGTTTTTCGCGGCCTTGCTGGTCGTGATGCTGGTGAGCTTTCTAAGCATGGGCTGGCGTGCTGGCCTCGTGGTGGCCGCGGCAGTGCCGCTGACGCTAGCGGTGGTCTTCGTGGTGATGGCCGCGACCGGCAAGAATTTCGACCGGATCACGCTCGGCTCGCTCATCCTCGCGCTCGGCTTGCTGGTGGACGACGCCATCATCGCCATCGAAATGATGGTCGTGAAGATCGAGGAGGGCTACAGCCATGTGGCCGCTTCTGCATACGCCTGGAGCCACACGGCGGCGCCCATGCTATCGGGCACGCTAGTCACGGCCGTCGGCTTCATGCCCAACGGATTCGCGCCGTCGACCGCGGGTGAGTACACCAGCAATATGTTCTGGATCGTCGGAATCGCGCTCATCGCATCCTGGGTGGTCGCCGTGGTGTTCACACCCTACCTGGGCGTCAAGCTGCTGCCGAACTTCAAGAAGATCGAAGGCGGCCACGCCGCGATCTATGACACACCACGCTACAACCGGCTGCGTCGTGTTCTGGCACGCGTCATTGCGCGCAAGTGGCTGGTGGCGGGCGCCGTGGTGGGCCTCTTCATCGTGTCGATTCTCGGCATGGGCGTGGTCAAGAAGCAGTTCTTTCCGATCTCCGACCGGCCCGAAGTGCTCGTCGAAGTGCAGATGCCCTACGGCACTTCGATCACCCAGACCAGCGACGCCACGGCCAAGGTCGAGGCCTGGCTTTCCACGCAGCCGGAGGCACAGATCGTCACGTCATACATAGGACAGGGCGCGCCCCGCTTCTATTTTGCGATGGGGCCCGAACTGCCCGATCCGTCGTTCGCCAAGATCGTGGTGCGCACGGCCAGCCAGGAGGAACGCGAGTCCTTGAAGTACCGGTTGCGTCATGCCATTGCCGACGGCCTCGCGTCCGAGGCGCGGGTGCGCGTGACCCAGCTCGTGTTCGGCCCGTACTCGCCGTTTCCTGTCGCCTACCGTGTCACCGGGCCCGATGCGAACGAGCTGCGCAAGATCGCGGACGAAGTGCGCCAAGTCATGGATGCCAGCCCGATGATGCGCACCGTCAGTACCGACTGGGGCACCCGTACGCCGACATTGCATTTCACCCTGGACCAGGACCGCCTTCAGGCCGTCGGGCTGACCTCCAGCGCGGTGGCGCAACAACTGCAATTCCTGCTGAGCGGCGTGCCGGTGACCACCGTACGTGAGGACATCCGCACGGTGCAGGTGGTGGCCCGTTCCGCCGGCGGAACCCGGCTCGATCCCGCGAAGGTTGTGGACTTCACGCTCGCCGGCGCTGGCGGCCAGCGCATTCCGCTGTCGCAGGTCGGCGAGGTCGAGGTGCGCATGGAAGAACCTGTCATGAGGCGACGCGACCGCATGCCCACGATCACGGTGCAGGGCGACATCGCCGACGGGCTGCAGCCCCCCGACGTGTCGACCGCGATCACCGCGAAGCTGCAGCCCCTGATGCAGAACCTACCGGCCGGCTACCACATCATCCAGGCCGGCTCCATCGAGGAATCGGAGAAGGCGACCAAGGCGATGCTGCCTCTGTTCCCGATCATGCTGGCGATCACGCTATTGATCATCATCTTCCAGGTGCGCTCGATCTCCGCGATGGTCATGGTGTTCCTCACGAGCCCGCTAGGGTTGATCGGCGTCGTACCGACCTTGCTGCTGTTCCAGCAGCCCTTCGGCATCAATGCGCTCGTGGGGCTCATCGCGCTGTCGGGCATCCTGATGCGCAACACGCTGATCCTGCTCGGGCAGATCCACCACAATCAGGAGCAAGGGCTCGACCCGTTCCATGCTGTCGTAGAGGCGACAGTGCAACGTGCCCGCCCTGTGATCCTGACGGCGCTCGCGGCGATCCTTGCGTTCATCCCGCTGACGCACTCGGTGTTCTGGGGGGCGCTCGCCTACACGCTGATCGGCGGGACGTTCGCGGGGACGATCCTGACGCTGGTATTCCTGCCGGCCATGTATGCCATCTGGTTCAGGATCCGGCCCGGCAAGGGCAACCCGGCCACGCATTGATGGCGCTTCCTCACCATTCGTTCAAGACCGAAAGAACCACCATGTCAGTTTCATCAGTTGTCGTCGTAACGGGAGTGTCCTCGGGCATCGGGCGCGTAGCCGCGGAGATGTTCGTCGCGCGGGGCTGCCGCGTGTTCGGCACCGTGCGCGACCTACGCCATGCGCCCGCACTGGCCGGTGTCGAGTTCGTCGAGATCGACGTTCGGGAAGAACGCTCGGTTCAACTCGGCGTCGAATCCGTGATTGACCGTGCCATGCGCATCGACGTGCTGGTCAACAACGCGGGGATGATGATGATGGGTGCGGTCGAGGAGACTTCGACGGCCGAGGCCGTGGCGCTCTTCGACACCAACGTCTTCGGCATGCTCCGCATGACGCGCGCCGTACTCCCTCACATGCGTGCGCATCGTCGTGGGCGAATCGTCAACGTCAGCTCGGTACTCGGCGTATTGCCCGCGCCGTACATGGGGATCTACGCGGCCACCAAGCATGCGGTGGAAGGGCTGTCTGAATCGCTCGATCACGAAGTGCGCCAGTTCGGCATTCGCGCCGCCCTGGTGCAGCCGGCTTTCACGCGGACCAACCTCGACGCCAATGCGCCCCGAGCCAAGACACGGATCGCGGGCTACGACCGCGAACGGGACCTGGTGACAGTCTCGGTGTCCGACAGCGTCAACAATGCGCCCGAACCGCACAGGGTGGCGAGCACCGTCGTCGAAGCGGGCCTCGGCCCGTGGCGCATGCGTTACACCCCCCCCGGGCAAGCGTCGCTTCTAACTAAGTTGCGCCGCTTCCTGCCGTCCGGACCCGTGGATGCGAGCCTGCGAAGAAAACTCGGGCTCGCCTGAGGGCCGGGCGCTCAAGCGTCTTGACGAACATCGCCCATCAAAGACGGAGAACATCGTGGACAGCCTGGACCTCCTGCGCACATTCAGCGAAGTCGCCTCTTCCGGGAGCTTCTCCCGCACCGCCAAGCATCTGTCGCTGTCGAGGGGCACCATCAGCAAGTACATCGCAACCCTCGAACGCCGTTTCGGTGTCAGGCTGCTGAACCGCACCAGCCGTGCGGTCAGCCTGACGGACGCCGGCCACCTGCTTCTCGAAAGAAGCAAGCCGATGCTTGAGCTGGCCGACGTCACGCAAGCCGAACTGCAGAACCGCGCGCGGGTCCCGAGCGGGCGCCTGCGCATCTCGGCGCCGCACGGCATGGACCTGACGGAGTTGCCGGCACTGATCAACGCCTTCCTTGGCCACTACCCCGAAGTCAGCATCAGTCTGGTTCTCACGAACCGAATGGTCGATCTTGCGGAGGATGGCGTCGACATCGCTCTCCGATTCGGGGCTTCGGCCAACGAGAACCTGATCGTCAGAAAGCTGGTGGCAATGGAGCTCAGTGTCTGCGCCGCGCCCATTTACTGGCGCAAGCACGGCGTGCCAGCTCATCCCAGCGACCTCGCTCACCACGTCGCGCTGATCAGTACCCATCTGAATCCTCTGCCGAAGTGGCGGTTCGAAGCAGACGGGCAGCCAGTCGAGGTCGCGGTTCACGGAAGGCTGGATGCAACGGAAGCCGGCCCACTGATCCAGGCCGCACTGCTGGGGGCTGGCGTCGTCTATCTGCCTTCTGTCATGCTCGAACCCTACGTCGAGAGCGGACGACTGGTACCCGTCTTGTCGGACTTCGTGCGCAGCGACATGTGGCTTTCCGCCGTGTACCTGCAGCGTCGACACAGCACGGCGGTGCACCGTGCACTGCTTGATTTTCTTGAAAACCGGTTTAGACCTGCTGGCGCGCGTTAAGGATTGGCGCGCGATGGGTTGACGACGGTTCTGGTGCAAATCTTCCGCGCGGCCGAACAAATTCGTGAGCGCGATGCGCTGATCATGCTGAGAGCACTGCATTCCAGACCGCGGGCGCGGCTTGGCCTTTGACGCGCATCCGGCGGAGACTGAACTGGCCTTTGCGAATGCGATTCAGCAGCTCGACGCCGGCGATCGTCACGGCCGCTCGATCGAAGACCTTGAAGCCGAGCATGGGGTTGATGCGCGACTTCACGCCCCGATGGTCCTGCTCGACCATGTTGTTGAGATACTTGGACGACCGCAGTCGTGTGCGCTTCCAAAGGGTGCTTTGCGCGGACAGTTCCCGCACGGCGCGATGCGAGGCAGCGTAGCCGTCCAGCGTGATGGTCACTGGAGGTCGTTTTGAGTCGCCAGCGCCTTGCAGAAGAACGCCTTGGCCGCCTTGACATCGCGGTTCGCGCTCAAGCGGAAGTCCACGGTCTGGCCGTCTCGATCGACAGCCCTGTAAAGATAGGTCCACTTGCCTCGGATCTTGACGTAGGTCTCATCCACGCGCCACGAGCGACCGGCCTTGCGGGCGAAGCGATTCCTGCGCCTCTCGAACTCAGGCACGAAACGCTGGACCCAGCGCATGATCGTCGTATGGGCCAGGGCAAGGCCGCGCTCGGCCATCATTTCCACGAGGTCACGCAGGCTCAGTTTGTAGCGCAGATACCAGCGGACGCATAGAACGATGATCTCTCGCTCGAAGAGCCGTCCCTTGAACAGATCGTCCATGCTCTGAAGCTTCTTCGCCATCGACCTGCCCGTAGTTCACAAAACGGGTAGCCTATCCCGAGACACAGATTGCACCAGAACCCGCAGCCCGGCTTTCGCAGCAGCGAAGTGCGCATCTGCGGTCATGAGACCGTGGGAACACGCGCTGGGCAGTGCCATCCAGCGCCGTCCGGTCAGGCCAGCGCGGCCAGATTGGCGGCATCAAAGCCTTTCAGTTCCTGCGTGCGCCCTTCGCGAACTCTGTCCGCTCATTGCACGTCTGAAATCAGTACGCGGCTCAGAGCGATCAGATCGAACTCACCGCGCTCCAGCCGTGCTGTCAGGTTGCCCTGCAAGGTCGTGGCCCCCGCACCCTTGGCCATTGGATCTGCTCGACCAGTTGCCGCTCGCTAAAGGCCGAAGATCAACCCGTGCGCCGCTTGCGCACAGGTACGCGCGCTGCCACAGACGGACTCACAGCAAGCCTCAGCGACGCGAGGATCTCGTCGCGGCAAACCTCAAGGATCTCGTCAGCCAGCGGTGAATCGTCCGGACAGGCGCGCGACATGACGATGGCGCCGACCGCGCGCGCCAGTATGTCGAGAGACTTGGCTCTCGCCTTGCCTGAGGCTGCATCGTCCAACGCAAGCCCCTCGCGGCTCAGCGCAGCCAGCAGGCTCTCGATGCCGGTCGCAAACGTGGCCCGGACCGCTTCCGGTTGACGCGCAGCATCCCCGCCCAGCGCAGCCATCGTGCAGCCGCTCGCGCGGGCGTCGCGGTGCTCGCGCGAGAGGTACACATTCACGAACTCCGGAATGTCCACGCCGGCGGTCAGCGCCGCTGTCTGAGCAATGCCGCAGGCTGCCGATTCGGCCACGAGGTCGGCCTTGGAGCGGAACTGCTTGTAGAAGCCGCCGTGGGTGAAGCCAGCAGCAGCCATCAGATCGGCAACACCAATCCCATCGTAGCCACGCTCCCGAAACAGTGTGGACGCCGTCTCGATCACGTGCGCCCGATTGGCCTGCGCCTGTGCCTTGGTGATCTTCATTTCTCGTCGACGGTGGGTTTATGCCTGCTTGAAGGTTTCACTATACATTGATGTCGACCATAATCAAAGTCTTGACATTTTAGATTATGTTCGTCATTATTGATGCTTCTCCCAACACTGGACGCTGAACCAACATGACCGAGAACACGCTCTTCGAACCGTATGCCTTGGGCAGCCTCACGCTCGCCAATCGCATCGTCATGGCCCCGCTCACCCGCAACCGGGCTGGCGCCGGGCTGGTGCCCGGCGAACTGGCCGCGACCTACTATGCCCAGCGCGCTTCGGCCGGCCTGATCATCACGGAAGCCACCCAGATCTCGGCGCAAGCCCAGGGCTACCAGGACACCCCGGGTCTGTATACGGCCGAGCAAATCGCGGGCTGGCGCCAGGTCACGGAAGCCGTGCATGCCAAGGGTGGGCGCATCTTCGTGCAGCTCTGGCATGTGGGCCGCGTTTCGCACGTCGACGTGCAGCCTGGCGGCGCTGCGCCGGTCGCGCCCTCGGCCATCCGCGCGGCGACGAAGACCTTCGTCAACAACGGATTTGCCGATGTGTCCGAGCCACGCGCCCTCGAAATCAGCGAGCTGCCGGGCATCGTCAACGACTTTCGCCAAGCCGCGGCCAACGCCATTGCTGCCGGCTTCGATGGCGTGGAAATCCACGGCGCCAATGGTTACCTCTTGGAGCAGTTCATCAAGGAGGGCGCCAACCAGCGCACGGACGCCTACGGCGACTCCATCGAGAACCGTGCGCGCCTGTTGCTGGAAGTCGTCGGCGCCGTGGTGAAAGAAATCGGTGCCGATCGCACCGGGGTGCGCATCTCTCCCGTGTCACCGGCCAACGGCATCTCCAGCAGCGACCCGCAGGCGCAATACGACTACATCGCCGAGCAACTCAGCGCGCTGGGCATCGTCTACCTGCACGTGGTCGAGGGCGCGACCGGCGGCCCGCGCGATGTCGCCCCGTTCGACTACGACGCGCTGCGCCGCCGGTTCAAGCAGACCTACCTGGCCAACAACGGCTACGACCTGGAATTCGCCACTGCCCGGCTCAACGAGGGCAAGGGGGACCTGTTCGCCTTCGGCCGCCCGTTCATCAGCAACCCCGATCTGGTCGAACGCCTGAAGACCGGCGCACCGTTGGCGCAGCTCAATCCGGCCACGCTCTATGGCGGAGGGGCTGCGGGCTACACGGACTACCCGGCGCTTGCTGACTGAGATCGGGCGATTCACGTGGGACTCGACGGTGGGTCCCCATTGCGGCTTATCTAGAACGAGGTTCACATGACGACTCATATCCATCTCACCGCGCCCACCCAGTTCGTTGACGCGAATGGTGTTCGCTTCGCTTACCGGCGCTTTGGCGCCGAGACCGGCACGCCGCTAGTGTTCCTTCAACATTTCCGTGGCGGCATGGACAACTGGGACCCGCTCGTCACCGACGGCCTGGCGCAGGGCCGCCCGGTCATCCTGGTCAACTATGCCGGCGTGGCCAGTTCTGGCGGAGAGCCGGCCACCACCGTCGATGGCATGGCTGACGGCATCGCAAGTTTCGTGCAGGCTTTGGGCCTGTTGACTGCGGTGGACGTGCTGGGTTTCTCGATCGGCGGCTTCGTCGCCCAGAGCCTCGCGCACCGCCACCCCGAACTCGTGCGGCGGCTGGTGCTGGTGGGCACCGGACCGCGTAACGGCGAGTCCAACCCCAATCCGCGCGTGATGCAGGTCGCGGGCAATCCCGTTCCCACAGAAGAAGACTTCCTGTACCTATTCTTCTCGCCGTCCGAGACCGGTCAAGCTGCTGGCCGCGCGTTCTGGAAGCGACGCACGGAGCGCAAGGACTCAGATCCGGCGTCCTCCGTCGAGGTCCTGAAGGCCCAGTTCGCATCCATCGTCGAGTGGACGCAGCCGCGCGGTGAGCGCTATGCCTACCTCAAGGAGATCAAGCAGCCCACGCTGGTCGTCAACGGTCACGACGACATCATGGTGCCGAGCATCAACTCGTTCACGCTGCAGCAGCACATCCCCAACGCGCAGTTGATCCTGTACCCGGACTCGGGTCACGGCTCGCAATTCCAGTACCCAGAGCTGTTCGTCGCCCACACGGGGCTGTTCCTGGACTAAATCGACACCGCCTCCTGACCGCAGCAACCAACGACCTGCAGAGAAAGAATCCATGAGCACACTGCCCACCGTCCTCATCACCGGCGCCTCCAGCGGCATCGGAGCCACCTACGCCGAGCGCTTCGCCCGCCGGGGCCACGACCTGGCGCTGGTCGCGCGCGACAAGGTGCGACTGGAAGCACTGGCGGCGCGCCTGCGTGATGAGGCCAAGGTCGCCATTGACGTGCTGCAAGCCGATCTCACCCAGCAGGTTGAACTCGCGGTGGTCGAGGCGCGCCTGCGCGACGACGCCCGCATCGGCATCCTGATCAACAACGCCGGCATGGCGCAATCGGGCGGCTTCCTGCAGCAGTCCGCACAGAGCATCGACCAGTTGGTCGCGCTCAACACCACGGCGCTCACCCGATTGGCCGCAGCAGCCGCTCCTCGCTTCGTGCAGTCGGGCACTGGTGCGATCGTCAACATCGGCTCGGTGGTAGGTTTCGCACCCGAGTTTGGCATGTCGATCTACGGCGCCACCAAGGCGTTCGTGCTGTTCTTGTCGCAGGGTCTGAGCCTGGAGCTGGCTGCCAAGGGGGTCTACGTGCAGGCCGTGTTGCCCGCGGCCACCCGCACGGAGATCTGGGGCCGCGCTGGCATCGACGTCAACACGCTCACCGACGTGATGGACGTCGGCGAACTGGTCGATGCGGCCCTCGTCGGTTTCGATCGCCGTGAGCTGGTCACGATCCCGCCGCTGCACGAGGCCGGGCGCTGGGATGCACTGGACGCTGCGCGCCAGGCGCTGCTGTCGGACATCCGGCAAGCCCACGCAGCCGAGCGCTATCAATCGCAACTCTGATTGCGGCCAGTTCCTCACCGATCCCTCACAAATCCAAACGGAGACCTCATGCTTCACCTATCACGAGTCGGCTTGTGCCTGCTCGTACTCTCTGCCATCCTGTTGTCGGTCTGCGCCGCGGCCGACAGACCGCCGGTGGCCTGGGGTGCCCCCACCAAGATCGCCACAGCGCAGAGCACGGTATGGAGGGGGGTGCCGACGCAGCTCATCTCCGCGGGCGGCGTTGACTTCGCCTACCGCGAGCTGGGCCAGAAGAGCGGCGGCACGCCGGTGATCTTCCTCGTCCACCTGGCCGCCGTGTTGGACAACTGGGATCCCCGCGTGGTGGATGGCATCGCCGCGAAACATCACGTTGTCGCGTTCGACAACCGCGGCGTCGGCGCTTCCACCGGCTCGCCGGCCAACACCATCGAACAGATGGCGGACGACGCCATCACCTTCATCAAGGCCAAGGGGTTCAAGCAGGTGGATCTCTTCGGCTTCTCGATGGGCGGGATGATCGCCCAGGAGATCGTGCTCAAGGAGCCGCAACTCGTGCGCAAGCTGATCCTCACGGGGACGGGACCTGCGGGCGGCCCGGGTATCAGCACCGTGGCGGGCGTGTCGAACTACGACTTGTTGCGCGCGACGTTCACCGGCCAGGACCCGAAGCAGTACCTGTTCTTCACGCGCACGCCAAACGGTATCGAGGCCGGGAAGGCCTTCCTGAAGCGCCTGCAGGAGCGCACCGAGAACCGGGACAAGGAGATCGCCGTAGGTGCCTATGTGGCCCAGCTTCAGGCGCTGAGTGCGTGGGGGCAGAAACGCCCGACCGACCTGTCGGTGGTCAAGCAGCCGGTCTTGGTGGCCAATGGTGACGACGACCGGATGGTGCCGACCAGCAATACGTACGACCTGGCTAAGCGCCTGCCGAACAGCGAACTGATCGTCTACCCCGATGCGGGCCACGGGGGCATCTTCCAGTACCACGAGGACTTCGTGCCCAAGGCGCTGGCCTTCCTGGCGAAGTGATTCGGAGCCGGCTTTTCTGCACCGGGCTGCATCTCAACTCTCCCATTCAAGGACACCCCGATGTCTGTCACGCATCTGACCGCACCCACCCAGTTTGTGGAGGTCGGTGGCACTCGATTCGCCTACCGCCGCTGGGGCAACGCCAACACCTCGCAGCCGCCTTTGCTGCTCCTGCAGCACTTCCGTGGCGGCATGGACCACTGGGACCCGTTGATGACGGACGGTCTTGCCGAGGGCCGCGAGGTCATCCTCTACAACGGCCGTGGCATCGCGTCCTCCAGCGGCACCCCTCGCACCCGCATCGAGGACATGGCCGATGACGCGGCGGCAGCCGTTCGCGCACTAGGCTTGCAGCAGATCGACGTCCTGGGCTTCTCGCTCGGTGGCTTCCAGGCGCTGGACCTGACCTGGCGCCATCCGAATCTGGTGCGCAAGCTGATGCTGCTTGGAACCGGCCCGCGGGGCGGCGACCCCGATATGGAACCCAAGGTCTTGACCACGGCGCCACGACCGGTACCGGTGTACGAAGACTTCGAGTACCTGTTCTTCGGCCGGTCCGAGGCCGCCAAACAGGCCGCCCGCGAGTTCTGGGAACGCCGCCACCGGCGCGCCGATCAGGATCCGCCTTCGTCCCACGAAGTGGCCTCTGCGCAGATCGAAGCCAACATGCACTACCTGCCCAAGGTTGCTGAAGACGATCCGTTTGCTTACCTGCGCGGTATCCAGCAGCCGACGTTCATCCTCAACGGCGTGCACGACGTGATGATCCCGACGGTCAATTCTTTTTACATGGCGCGCAACATCCCCAACGCGCAGCTGTTCATCTACCCCGATGCCGGGCACGGCGCGCAGTTCCAGTATCCGCAGCGCTTTCTGCACCACGCCGTGCACTTCCTCGGTGAGTAACGGCAGCCCGGATCCATCGTCCCGAAGCCACCGACCATGCTCAAGTTCAAATTCCTGCTGTGGATGTTCACCCAACTGCTGCAGCGGCAGATCAAGAACAACCCCGACTGCGCACGTTACGTCGCGGGCAAGGAACTGGTGTTCCAGATCCGCACCGACGCGGGTGTCGGCCGCACCTTCGTGATCCGCAATGGCGCCATCCGCTCCGTGGCCGGGCTCGTGGACCAGCCGCGCTTCACCTTCAGCTTCAAGGATGCCGGCAAAGGCTTCTCGATCCTTTCGGCCAAGGACAGTCAGGCCGCTTTCCTGAGAGGCCTGGGCAGCAAGGACTTGACCATCAGCGGCGATTTCCTGGAGGTGATGTGGTTCCAGGGCCTGACGGCATTCCTGCAGCCGCCGAAGGCCGTCTCCCCTTATGACCGCACCACGTTCTGAGCCACCCATGGAAGCCGATCTGTTGAACCAACCCCTTCGACTTCCCAATGGCAGCGTGCTGCGCAACCGGCTCGCCAAGGCGGCCATGAGCGAGGCGCTGGGCACCTACGACAATCGTCCGAACTCCGACCTGGTGCAGTTGTACCGACGCTGGGGCGCCTCGGGCCTGGGACTGATCATGACGGGCAACGTGATGATTGACCGCCGCGCATTGGGCGAGCCTGGCAACGTCGTCATCGAGGACGAGTCGGACTTGGCTGTCCTGCGCCAGTGGACACAAGCTGCGACTGAGCAAGGGGCGGCCATCTGGGCCCAGCTCAACCATCCGGGCAAACAGTCGACCAAGGGGCTGAATGCGTTCAACCTCGCGCCCTCGGCCGTTCCTTTCCGCGAGGACATGGCTGCCTTCTTCGAGACACCACGCGAAGCCACGACGGGCGAGATCGAGGACGTCATCGAACGCTTCGGCCGCAGTGCGGCGATCTGCAAGAAGGCTGGCTTCAGCGGCGTGGAGATCCACGGTGCGCACGGTTACCTGATCAACCAGTTCCTCTCCCCCCACCACAACCGCCGCACCGATGAGTGGGGCGGCAGCCCCCAGAAGCGGCAACGCTTCGTACTCGCCGTCTATGCGGAGATCCGCCGTCAGGTCGGTCCGGAGTTCGCGGTGGGCATCAAGCTCAACTCGGCCGACTTCCAGCACGGAGGCTTTACCGAGGAAGAGTCACTCGAGACGATCCGCGAGTTGGCCGACGCGGGCATCGACCTGGTCGAGATCTCTGGCGGCACCTACGAGGCACCCGCCATGAGCGGTGCGATGCAGGAAGCTAAGAAGGCTTCCACCGTGGCCCGCGAAGCCTACTTCCTCGAGTTTGCCGGCAAGGTGCGCGCCGCCGTGAAGGTGCCGCTGATGGTCACGGGCGGCTTTCGCACGGCCGCCGGCATGAACGCGGCCCTGCGCTCCGGCGCGCTCGATCTCGTGGGCCTCGCGCGACTGCTGGCGATCGACCCCGACGCGCCAGCCGCCCTGCTCCAATCGCGGGACAGCCTCCAGCAGGTGCGCCCCATCAGCACCGGCATCAAGGCGGTCGATCGCATGGGGATCATGGAGGTGCTCTGGTACACGCGCCAGCTCAAGCGCATTGCAAGAGGCAAGGCGCCACGTTCCGACGAAGGTGGGCTGCCGGCATTCCTGAAGTCCGCGCTCAACAACGGCTGGGGCACCTTTCGCACGCGGCGCCTGCGGGTGCGTACTTTAGTGCCAAGGGATTGAGATCAGAACTCATCGCTGGTGAGCGCCATATGAAACGATCCACAATCCGATCCAAGGAAGCCACACACGAGCGCATCGTCGAAGCTGGCGCACGCGCGATCCGCCGCTGTGGCTATGACGGCATCGGCATTGCCGACATCATGAAGCAGGCCGGCCTCACCCACGGCGGGTTCTATGCGCATTTCGCCTCGCGCGAGGCCATGCTGGCCGAATTGGCGGATCGCGCAGGTGCCGAGGCCATCGCCACCTTCTTGCGCATCACGGCCGCAGTGCCTGCCGAGCGATCCTCGCAGGCACTGGTCCGCGCGTATCTGTCAGAAGATCATGTGAAGAACCCGGAGGTCGGCTGCCCGGTCGCCGCCCTGGGAACGGAGATGCCACGTCAGGCGCCGGCGGTGCGGCGCGCAATCACGCGCCGCATCAAAGACATGATCGACGTCGTTTCCCGCCAATCGGCCGACCGGGGCCAGCCCGGTGCGCACGAGCGCGCCCTGGCGACTGCCGCCACGATGATTGGGGCGGTGGTACTGGCGCGCGCGGTCGACGAAGAACCTCTGTCCGAATCGGTGCTGGAGGCGGCGCGAAAGCATCTCGCCCCTGGGGAGGATTGAGTTTGCATCCGCCCTTTTTTTGCGCGTCAGCATGATGCTCAACATATGAAACCCCTAACCTCAAAGGAGAAGTGAACATGACCTTCAAGGCGCTGCTGGCCACCAAGACCGGCGAAGTGATTTCCACGGCCTTGGTCGACTTCAACGAAGCCGACCTCATGCCGGGCGACGTCACCGTCGCGATCGACTATTCGACGGTGAACTACAAGGACGCGATGGCTGTCAGCGGCCGGTCACCGGTCATTCGCCAGTTTCCGCTGATTCCGGGCATCGACTTTGCCGGTACTGTCGAGACCTCGACCTACCCCGGCATCGTGGCCGGCGACCGCGTGCTGGCCAACGGCTGGGGGCTGAGCCAGACCCACCACGGCGGCTTCGCCCAGAAGGCGCGGGTGAGCGGCGACTGGCTGGTCAAGATCCCGGAGGTCTTTTCGAGCCGGGATGCCATGGCCATCGGCACGGCTGGGTACACCGCGATGCTGTCCGTGCTGGCGCTGGAACATGGCGGCCTAACGCCGGAGCGCGGCGACATCCTGGTGACCGGCGCTAACGGCGGCGCCGGCTCGGTGGCGATCGCCCTGCTCTCCAAGCTCGGCTATCGGGTGATCGCGTCCACTGGTCGTCTCGAGGAAGCCGATTACCTACGCGCTCTTGGTGCGGCTGACATCATCGACCGCCACACCCTGAGCGAACCCGGCGCACCGATCTCCAAGGAGCGCTGGGCCGGAGCCATTGATTCGGTCGGTAGCCATACGCTGGCCAACGTGCTGGCGCAGACCCAGTATCGCGGGGTGGTCGCGGCTTTCGGTCTGGCCCAGGGCGCGGATCTGCCTGCTTCGGTCCTACCCTTCATCCTGCGCAACGTCACCCTTGCCGGCATCGACTCGGTCAATGCGCCGCAGCACGTGCGCCTACAGGCCTGGTCACGGCTGGCCAGCGATCTGGAACTGGACAAGCTCGCACGCACGACCCAGGTAATCGGCCTGGCCGAAGTGACTGGCATCGCCGACCGGGTACTCGCCGGAAAAGTCCAGGGGCGCACCATCGTCGATGTGAACGGGTAACCATCAGTTCGGCGGCCATGCGCTCCTCATGATTTTTCGCTCCGCATAAGACACATGGAATAGACAATGACCAACGCCGACAAACAACGGGGGGCGGGCAGCTTTTACGCCAACGCCCCCACCCGATCGATCAACGTCGAGGGGACGGTGTTCGCATACCGTGACCTGGGGCCGCGCGATGGCGTGCCACTGATCCTGCTCAACCACTGGGGCGCGGTACTGGACAACTTCGACCCGCGGATCGTTGATGGCCTTGCCCGCAGGCATCGCGTCATCGCCACCGACTACCGGGGCATCGGCGCATCAGGCGGAACCGCGCCCGTGACCATCGATGCCATGGCGCGTGATGCCATCGCGCTGGTCCACGCGCTCGGCTTCAAGAAAATTGATCTGCTCGGCTTCTCCCTCGGAGGCTTCGTGGCGCAGGACATCACGTTGAAAGCCCCTGACCTGGTGCGCCGACTCATCCTGACCGGCACGGGGCCCGCAGGCGGCAAGGGCATTGACGAGGTCGGGGCGATCTCCTGGCCGCTGATGATCAAGGGCTTGCTGACGCTTCGGGATCCGAAGACTTACCTGTTCTTCACGTCCTCACCCAATGGTCGCCAAGCCGCGAAGGCCTTCCTGGAGCGACTGAAAGAGCGCAAGGCGGATCGGGACAAGGGGCCGACGCCCAGCGCCTTCTTGCGACAGTTGAAAGCAATCAAGGCCTGGGGCCGGCAGGCACCCCAGGATCTGGGCAGCATCCGCATTCCGGTGCTGATCGCCAATGGCGACAACGACATCATGGTGCCCACCGTGAACAGCAACGACATGGCGCGCCGCATTGCGGGATCGAAACTGATCATCTACGAAGACGCCGGGCATGGCGGGATCTTCCAGTACCACAGCGCGTTCGTTCCAGAGGCGCTGTCCCTTCTCAATGCTGAAGCGATCCAATACAACGCATCAGTTCAAGGCACGCTTGTGCGATGACGCAAGCACGGCCACTTTCATCAACAGAATGGAGACGAAGAAATGAATCAGCCAACTGCAGTCGTGTTCGGCGTGGGATCGGTGCGCGGCGTCGGCGGTGCCGTCTGCAAGCGCTTCGCGCGCGAGGGGTACCACGTCATCGTGGCAGGGCGTACCTCGGCCAAGATCGAGGCGGTGGTTGCCGAGATCACCGCGTCGGGCGTTGGCAGTGCCGAAGCGCTTCGGACGGACGTGACCGACGAAGCACAGGTGATCGCCGCGTTCGACCGCGCGATGAACCCGGGGCCGGGTCGCGCGCCAGCGGATGTCGTCGTCTCCAACGCGGGCAACAACGCCGTCATCGATTTCACGCAGTTGACCGCTGCGCAGTTCGAGGATTTCTGGCGCGTCGGCTGCTACTCCGGCTTCCTGGTCGGTCGCGAGGCCGCACGCCGGCTCGTTCCATTGGGGCGCGGCACGGTGATCTTTACGGGCGCCTCCGGCAGCCTGCGCGGCAAGCCCGGCTACGCCCACTTCGCAGCCGCCAAGGCGGGGCTGCGCATGATCGCGCAAAGCATGGCTCGCGAGTACGGTCCGAAGGGGATCCACGTCGCGCATGTCGTCATCGACGGTGGCATCCTCGGCGACCGGCTTCAGAGCGCCTTTCCAGCAAGGGTGGAGCGTGCCGGTGCGGAAGGACTCCTCGGCTATGACGCCATCGCCGAGAACTACTGGATGCTGCACCGGCAGCCGACATCGGCGTGGACGCAGGAGCTTGACCTGCGGCCGTTCAAGGAGAACTGGTAACACTGTCGACTCGAGCGCCAAGGCTCAAGAGTTCACCCTGCGGGCAGCCCCCGAAACCCATCATTCAACAACTCTGGAGAACAGCGCTCTCATGAAAGCATTCATCATCGACCGCTATGGAAAGAAAGAAGCTGGCCGCATCGGCGAAATGCCCGAACCGGAGGTGCGGGACGATGACGTTCTGATCCAGATCCACGCGGCGAGCGTCAATGCTCTGGACACGAAGATCAAGAGCGGCGAATTCAAACTGATTCTTCCCTACCGCCTCCCCCTTATTCTGGGCAACGACGTAGCCGGTACAGTCGTGCGGGTCGGCGCTCGCGTTCGCAGCTTCAAGCCCGGCGACGAGGTCTATGCGCGCCCCGACGATGATCGCATCGGCACCTTCGCCGAGTTCATTGCCGTCAAGGAATCGTCGCTGGCGCTGAAGCCCAGGAATCTCAGCATGCTTGAGGCCGCCTCCCTTCCCCTGGTGGCGCTGACCGCCTGGCAGACGCTGGTGGAAACCGCCAAGCTGAAAAAGGGGCAGAAGGTGCTGATCCCTGCCGGCTCCGGTGGCGTCGGCACCATCGCCATCCAGCTGGCCAAGCATCTCGGGGCGTTCGTGGCCACGACCACCAGTACGGCCAACATCGACTGGGTGAAGGCATTGGGCGCGGACGTCGTCATCGACTACAAGCAGCAGGACTTCGCCACCGTGCTTCGTGACTACGACGTGGTGCTGAACAGCCTCGGCAACGACGAGCTGAAGAAGTCCCTGCAGATTCTCAAGCCGGGCGGGCATCTCATCTCCATCTCCGGGCCACCCACCCCGGCGTTCGCAGCTGCGCGAGGACTGGCTTGGCCGCTCCAACAGGTGCTGCGCCTGCTGAGTTTCGGCATCAGGAACAAGGCAAAGAAGATCGGAGGCCAATACACCTTCGTCTTCATGCGAGCCGATGGGGCGCAGTTGCGCGAGATCACGTCCCTCATCGAATCAGGCGCCATCCGCCCCATCGTCGACAAAGTATTCCCGTTTCAGGACACCCACAAAGCGTTGGCCTACGTAGACGGTGGACGCGCAAAGGGCAAGGTCGTGGTGCAAATGATGTAGCTGCCGCGCATGCCTCCGCCAGCGTCTTCGATCAAGCCCTTTTTCAGGCTGGTCACGCCATCGTATGGCCGACGCGCGCACCTCGCAGGCCTTGGAGTTCCTTGGCCGATCTACACGACAAGGAGAACGATTTGAGTACACACACAACCGGCAACATTGGCAAGCGCGCGCTGGTGACCGGCGCAGCCAGCGGCATTGGCGCGGCCATCGCGCGTGAGCTCGCGGCGCTCGGCGTTGATCTCGTGCTGACGGCGCGGCGCCGCGACGCACTCGATGCGGTCGCCGCAAGCTGCAAGGGCGTGAAGGTCGAGATCGTCATCGCAGATTTGGGTAAGCCCGATGCCGCGCGCACGCTGTGGGACGCCGCGACCGCCAGCGGCCCGATCGACATCCTGATCAACAACGCCGGGTTCGGCTACTTCCGCCGGTTCGACGAGGTCGACTGGGCGCGCGACGCGGAGCTGGTCCAACTCAACATGACCTCGCTCGTCGCGCTCGCGCGGTGCTTCGTCGACGCGCGCAAGGCAGGCACCAGACCCGCGCACATGGTGAACATCGCGTCTACCGGCGCGTACCAGTCCGTGCCGAACATGGCGCTGTACGCCGCGTCGAAGGCTTTCGTCCGCAACTTCAGCGAGGGCCTGCACGACGAGCACCGCGGCACGCCGCTGTCGGTGACCTGCATCTGCCCTGGCGGCACCGAAACCGCGTTCCACGCCGCGTCCGGAGGTGGCGACTACTCGTGGATCGCGAACGCGTCGACGAAAAGCGCGGAGTTCGTGGCGCACGCCGCGATCCGCGCGATGCTGCGCGGCAAGCGCACGGTGGTGCCCGGCCTGTTCAACAAGCTGTCGTGCTTCGGCGTGCGTTTCTTGACGCGGCGGTTCGCGTCGCGGGTTGCGTCTCAAGTGCTCGGCAAGCCGCGGTTGACGCTGCCGGCGCGAAGAGTGACTTGAGAGAAGCAGGCAACTAACAAAGTGAGCGGATCGCCTGAGGCAAGGCAGTCACGGCGTTCGTCGGGCCCATCAGAAGAAGCCAGAAATGCGACATTTCAACTTCGCTGGCGCTGCGACATTTGAAAGCAGCGTTGACAACGCATCGCCTTCGGATCGCATTGGCGAACGGACTGCGCCACTTCATTCGAATTTCACCGGATTGATGTTGAATTCGGCAGCCATGGAGATGCCCGGCGAGAAGGCTGCCTCGGTCGCGTTTTGCGGGCGATGTGCCCGAGCACCATCCGCTTTCGATCAACCGCTTCGCCGCGCTCCATGCGCGGGTCAACCGGCGCCTCCTCAGGAGCAATCGGCCGCTTCGCAACGAACAGGTCGTGCGCATCGCCCGCGAGGGCTGGCCCGATGCTTCCCCACTTTCTTCGATGGGCGCAGACCTGGATTCTGCTTTCGGCCGGAGATTGATCTTTCGGTAGTCACAACCCGCGCAGGTATTCGGTGGCCACCGTCACGCAGTGCTCGAAGCTCGGGGTGTATTCCAGCGTGGCGATGGCATCGAATCCGGCGCGCAGGCTGGGATGTGGATCCTGAATCTGCGCCAGGAAGGCTTGCCGGTGGCGCAGCAGGAACGATCTGGCATGCGCCAGTTCCTGCGGCTCGCGTTCGGCCACTAAGGCCAGGTCGAACAGGTCCCGCGCCGTAGCGCGGTCGCCACGGTGGTACATCTTCTTCGCAATGATCTCGGCAGCCGTCTCCACCTTGACGATGCGGCCACCAATGTCCCATTCCTCCCAAGCATCGTCCAACAGATTGGGGGCGGCCACGAAATCGATCTCACCTTCCTCGAACTGGAGCTTGACGAAAGAGCCCGCCATTTCAACGTAGTCGGCCGTCAAGTCCCCCGCCGCATCGCTCAGCCTCGGCGTGACAAAGCCGAGGTACTGGGGATCCGGGACGAAGATGTCGATGTCCTTGCTTAGGCGGTGCCGGTAGCGAAACATCAGCACGGTGCCGCCACCGAACGTCCAGAACGGGTCGCTGAGCCCGCCGTGCCTGCTGATCTCGTCGATCAGCACCAGCGCCCGGGGAAATAGTGCCTCCCAGGCCCCACCGGGCAACTGCACCTTCATGCCCACAGTCCCTGGCGGTGCACGGACAGTGCCTTGGCGAGCTTCGCCACGTTGCGCCATACCTGCCGTGGCGACACATGCGCCCTTGAAGCCGCTTCCTCCACCGCCATCACGACGATCGGCACCGGGGCCTCGTCGAGCAGATGGGTCAAGTGCGCGGCGAATGGCGTGGGAACGGCACCGCTGGCTAAGGCCTGGCCCAGCGTTTCAGGAGCCAGCTCGCGCGCGTAGCTGACGCTCGCCGTCTTGGCCGCCATCCACAGACCGCGCTTCTTGTCGCGGGCCTGCGTGGATGGCTCAGGCGTGTCCAGGCCCAGGACCGCCAACACCTGCGCGACCCGGTTGACGCCGAGATCGTTCAAGGTCCCGTTCTCCAGTCCCACCAGCGTCTGGCGCGACAGGCCGCTCAGGTGCGCGAGCTGCACCTGCGACAAGCCCAGGTCCATGCGCCGGATCCGGACTGCATGGCCGATATCCATCAGGTTCATGGTAGGTCAACAGTTCAAAATATGTCTGATATTTTGGGCATTCTAGACGTTTCACACGTCAGCGCCAAGCCGCTCGCCGACTGCGCAAACCGCCACTGAAAACCGACGGGGCGCGCCGGCGCTGCCGGAGGCAAGTGCGGACCGATCGCTCCGCCGGACCCTTCCTGTCCATGCTGAAACCGCATCCTGGCTCCTGCCAACGCACGCCTGTCGAGGCGTTCCCGAGCAACCTCGGGCGTCGCAGTCGAGACCCGCCTCGCCGTCTCCGCAGCCGCCGGCTGCTCTTTCGCCTCGCGCATGCAGCTGGGCCCAGACTTCCTGGCTGGACCACACGAAACGCCGGAAGGTGCGCCGGGAATAGCGCAACGTGACCACGAACAGGCGCGGCTTGCGGAAGCGCTCGGTGCCCTTCACGCGCGTGGGCGCGCCCTCGCCGTAGTCGACCTGCATCGCCTCGCCGGGTTGGAACGACATCGGGGCTGAACACAGAGGGCGTCTCCCGTTCCGGGACCAGGCTGTCGTGCTTCGCATCGAGCCACCTTCGGTGTCTCCTCCCTTCGGGCTTCCATCCTTGACGCTTGCGCGCCTGCGGCGCTGCGTCCTCCGGTCGCCCTGCGCGCTGCGCTTGCCCTGGCCAGGCGGCCCGTGGCCGCGTAGGCGCTCGGCGCGCGCCGGCTTCGAGGGCGCGTGGCGGTTCTGCCGTGCTCTCCGTTCCCCTGAGTTCGTCGCTTCTTCCGGGGACTCTGCGTCCGCTCGGCCCGGGGACCGGGCTCTCGCCCTGCAAGGGGGTGTTCATAACGCTGTCGCGTTACGAAGTCTTCCCCCTTGCTCCCCTGTCCGATCCGCCGCGCCGTTCCCCGGGCGACGAACTCAGGGAAACGGCGGCGAGATCCGGGAGCCAGCCACTCGCCCTCGAACCCATCAATCGATGGGCTCGAAATCTAGGGACCCGGTAGCTTTTTTAACCACCAAAAGGAATTTCATATGACCGATACCGAAACGATCGTGGATGCAACTGCACAGACCCGTGATGCCGCTTCAGCTTCCGCAGGCCGCGATGTGACCATCCCGCTGAGCCAGCTGTTTCATTCTCCTGCCAACGTGCGCAAGCAACGCAGCGACCAAGGCCTCGCAGAGTTGGCGGCGCTGATCAAGTCGCAGGGCTTGCTTCAACGACTGTCCGTCACTGCGGTCGGCGATGGCCGCTTCGCCGTGGACGCGGGCGGTCGGCGGTTGGCCGCATGTCTTTCCCTGGCAGCAGAGGGTTACTTCGCCGAGGACCAAGGCATCGACTGCCGACTGTACGAGTCCGAGCGTGCCGTCGCAATCTCGATGGCAGAGAACTCGGGTCGGCTGAACATGCATCCTGCCGACGAGTTCGAGGCCTTCGCACGGCTGATCGCGGAGGGCCGCACGGAAAAGCAGGTGGCCGATCAGTTCGGCGTGTCTGTTCTGACGGTGCAGCGGCGCATGAAGCTCGCGAACCTCGCACCGCGTTTCATCCAGTTGTTCCGCGACGGCCAGGCGGATATGGATCAGTTGAAGGTCTTGTGCCTGGTGGATGACCATGCGCTGCAGATCGCCGCGTGGGATTCGCTGCATGAGTACAACCGCTCGGCGTACATGCTCAGGCAGGCGCTTGTGAACGACGACGAAGTTCAAGGGGACAGTGCACTCGCGAGGTTTGTCGGCATCGAGGCCTACGAGGCTGCGGGCGGGATCGTCCGCCGCGACCTGTTCTCCGTGTCTACCGATGAATGCTGGTTGCAGTATGGCGCCTTGGTTCACCAACTGGCAGTGGCCCGTCTGGATGAGGCGGCAGAGGTGGAGCGGGCAGCGGGCTGGTCCTGGGTAGAGGCACATCTGCGGGTGGACTACGCGACGATGAACAGCTTCGATCGTGAACGGCCGAAAGCTCGCAAGATGACCGACGAGCAAGCGCAGGGGATGGAGGTATGGAAGGCCCTGGCCGAGGACGCCCGCGCGGCGATCGCCGCCTTGAATCGCGAGTGGGACACAGTCGAAGAGGACAGCGAGGAACGGGAGACGTTCGCAGTGCGAATCGAGCAGGCCGAGGCCGACGCCGAGCAGATTCGAGAGAGCATCTCGCTGCTGCACGCCTCGCTGGCCGAATGGAGTACCAAGCAGCTTGCCTCTTGCGGCGTCATCGTCACGATGTCTCACGATGGGCGCATCGAGGTGACGCGCGGGCTGATGCGCGCGCAGGACAAGAAGGCGCTCGTGGCGGAGTTGAAGAAGGCGGGCAAGCCGGTGCCGGCGCACCTGCAAAGTCGCTCGGCGGTGAAGGGCGAGCGCGGCGAGTTCTCCGAGCGCTTGATGCTTGACCTGACGGCCCATCGGACGGCAGCGCTTCAAGCCGCGTTGACGGACAACGCGCATGTGGCGTTGGCGTTGGTGGGGTGACCGTATTTTTGGTGCAGATTGATACTACAAGGGCTCCCCTGGAATGCAAGCAATGTTCGGCCTTACAGCCTCTCGCGTATTGAGGGTCGTTGGCCTGCTGATTGGTCATGCCGCCGGATCTGCGGGGCGACATCTGTGGCGAGACAAGGATGCGGACTG
>NZ_JBFUFO010000012.1:0-136174 GCF_056403395.1 Variovorax sp. P2_H12
GTCGATGATCGGAACGATGATCCCGCGCAGGTTCACCACCCCCTTGATGTACTCCGGCGCGTTCGCGATCCGCGTCACCGCGTCGTACCCGCGCAGCTCCTGCACCCGCTGGATGTCGATGCCGTATTCCTCCTCGCCCAGCGTGAAGGTGACCACCTCCAGCCGGTTCGCGTTCGCGAGGGCCGCGGAGGCAGCGCCACCCGCATGTGTTTGAAGGCTCGTGATCTCTGCCATGGGATTCCTTTGGGCTGTGAAGGGTTGTTCGAACGAGGAACGCCGTGCTCGCGCCGGCGCTCAGACGAACTTCTGCATGATGCGAACCAGTTTCTGGCCGTACTGCGGATCGGTCGCGTAGCCCGCGCGCTGCAGACCGTGCGCGGCTTCGGTCGGGTCGTTGGTCGCCAGCACGTTGGCGTAGCGCGGATTGCGGGTCATGAAGCGCGCGTAGTCGGTGAAGGCTTCCTCGTAGGAGCCGTAGGCCCTGAACTTCGCGCGGATGCGCTGCGGCTCGCCATCCACGTATTCGGTGGTGGTGGTCTCGACCACCGGTCCCTGCCAGCTGCGATCGGCCTTGATGCCGAACAGGTTGAAGCTCTGCGTGCCGTCGTCGGCGCGGATCTCGCGCTTGCCCCAGCCGGATTCGAGCGCGGCCTGCGCCAGGATCAGCGGGGCCGGCACGCCGCTGGCGGCACTCGCGGCCTGCGCCGAGGCGCCCATGCGGTTGACGAAGCTGTCGACGTGGCCCTGCAACGACGCGACCGCCCCAGCCGCACCGCCCGAGCGGTCGTTGTTGACCTGGTAGGCGCTCAGGTCGACGCGGCCGGTCGGCGTCGAAGGCGAGGAGCCAAGCGGGATGCCGGCCTGCGGCGACAGCGGCAGGCCGCCGCGCGGCGCCAGCGACAGGCCGGCCGGATTCGGATCGCCATCGCCCGCGCCGGCAGAGGCCGCCCGCTGCAGCTGCGCCAGCATCGCCTCGGCCAGCCCCAGGCCGCGGCCCGAAAGGTTCTGCGACAGCTGCTGGTCCAGCATCGACGTGTAGATCTTCTCGTTCTGTCCATCGAGCAGGCCGCTCGACGGCGTCGCCTCGCGCATGCTCTTGAGCACCATGTTCATGAACATGGCCTCGAACTGCCGCGAGACCTGCTTGAGGCCCTCCTCGGGCGAGGTGCGCACGGTGCGCCGCAGCGCATCGACACCCTGGACATCGAGCGCGAAGCGCTGGTCCAGCGCGCCGGCGCGGCTGGCCGCGTCGCTGCCCGACCCTGAATTGGCTGCGGAGATCGCCATGTCCGGCCTCAGATGATCTCGAGCTCGGCGCGCAGGGCACCGGCCGTCTTCATGGCTTGCAGGATCGACACCAGATCCATCGGATTCGCGCCCAGGGAGTTGAGCCCCTTGATCACGTCGGCCAGCGAGGCGCCGCCGCGCACCATCTGCAGCGCGCCGCCGGGCTGGTTGATCGAGATCTCCGAGACCTGCGAGGCGACCGTGCGGCCACTCGAGAACGGCCCCGGCTGGCTCACCACCGGCTCGGTGTTGATGACCACCGACAGGCTGCCGTGCGCGATCGCGCAGTCGTTCACCCGCACCGCCTGGTTCATCACCACCGAGCCGGTGCGCGCGTTGATCACGACCCGGGCCACCGCCTGCGTCGGCGTGACTTCCAGGCCTTCGAGGCGGGCCAGGAATCCGACCCGCGCCTGCGCGGAGGCAGGCGCCCGCACGCGGATCACGCGGGCGTCGACCGCCTCGGCCGTGCCGCTGCCGAACTGGCGGTCGATCGCCTCGACCGCGCGCTGCGCGGTGCCGAAGTCGGAGCGCATCAGTTCGAGCGTGAGACCGCCGTCGCCGCCGACCGCGGCTTCGACCACGCGCTCGACGGTCCCGCCGGCGGGAATGCGGCCCGAACTGAGCTGGTTGATCTGGACCTTGCTGCCGTTGGCCGAGGCGCCGGCGCCGCCGACCACCATGTTGCCCTGGGCGATCGCGTACACCGCGCCGTCCACGCCCTTGAGCGGCGTCATCAGCAAGGTGCCGCCGCGCAGGCTCTTGGCGTTGCCCATCGAGGACACGGTGACGTCGATGGTCTGTCCCGGCCGCGCGAACGACGGCAGCGTGGCCGTGACCATCACCGCGGCGACGTTCTTGAGCTGCATGTTCACGCCCTGCGGGATCGTGATGCCGAGCTGCTGCAGCATGTTGTTCAGGCTCTGGGTCGTGAACGGCGTCTGCATGGTCTGGTCCCCGGTGCCGTCGAGGCCCACCATCAGGCCGTAGCCGATCAGGGCGTTGTCGCGCACGCCCTGGATGCTGGCGAGCTCCTTCAGGCGCTCGGCCTTCGCGGGCGGAGGCAGGCAAAGCGCGAACAGCACCGCGAAGCCGACGCCGGCTGCCGCCTTGACGAAGGCCGGGATCCGGGAGCGCCGCGGCGCCGGCGCGCCGTCCTGCGAATGGGTGGCCACGCGAGGTGGACTGGACAGGGAATGTGTCATGGTCAGAAGGGCATCACGTTCAGGAAAATTCTCTGCATCCAGCCCATGTGCTGCGCCTCGTCGATGTAGCCCTTGGCCGTGTATTCGATGCGCGCGTCGGCCACCTGTGTCGACAGCACGGTGTTGTTGCCGGTCACCGTGCGCGGGTTCACCACGCCCGAGAAGCGGATGAACTCGGTGCCCTGGTTGATACCCATCTGCTTCTCGCCGCTGACCAGCAGGTTGCCGTTGCCCAGCACGTCCACGACCGTGACCGTGATCACGCCGGTGAAGGTGTTGGCCGCGTTGGCACCGCCCTTGGCGACGAGTGCGTTCTTGCCCGAGAGCTTGGCGTCCTGGTCGCGCAGCAGTCCGCCCAGCACCTTGGGAATCGAGTCGAAGGCCGCCGAGACGCTGCCGTCGCGGCTCGCGTTGGCGCCGGAGTTCTTGCTGGCGTTGAGCCTCTCGCTGATGACGATGGTCAGGATGTCGCCGACGTTGCGTGGCCGGCGGTCCTCGAACAGCGCGACGCTGCGATTCGTTTCCTGGAAGATCGAGCCACTGGCTTCGCGCGCCGGCGAGATCGCCTGCGGTTCCGCACGCGCCGTCATCGGCTGGTGCACCAGCGGATCGCGCGGGATCTGCGCGCAGCCCGTGGCCAGCAGCACCGCACCCATCGCAAGCAGCGGTCCCATTCCAGGAACACCGCGGAACCGGCTTTGCCGGCCCGCTGGTGTTGCCCCCGGCGAGGGGGTGGGCGGCCACACGAAGTGGGCAAGCCTGGGGGTGATCACAGTTGCGCCAGCCTTTGCAGCATCTGGTCGGAGCTCTGGACCGCCTTGCTGTTGATCTCGTAGGCGCGCTGCGTCGCGATCATGTTGACCAGTTCCTCGACCACGTTGACGTTCGAGGCCTCGACATAGCCCTGGCTCAGGATGCCGGCGCCGTCGAGTCCCGGGTTCACGAGATTCGGCGCACCGGACGAATCGGTTTCGTTGTAGAGGTTCTCGCCCTTGCTCTCGAGGCCAGCCGGATTCAGGAAGGTGGCCAATTGCAATTGACCGACCTGCACCGTGGCCGTGCTGCCGGCCTGGGTGACCGTGACGATGCCGTCGCGGCCGACGGTCATGCTGGTCGCGTTCTGCGGGATCGTGATCGCCGGCTGGATCGTGAAGCCGCTGGCGGTCACGAGCTGGCCGTCCCGATCGGTCTGGAAGGAACCGTCGCGCGAGTAGGAGGTGGTGCCGTCCGGCATCAGCACCTGGAAGAAGCCCGCGCCGTTGATCGCCACGTCCTTCGGGTTGTCGGTCTTGGTCATGTTGCCCTGCGCGTGGATGCGCTCGGTGGCGACCACGTGCACGCCGGTGCCGACCTGCAGGCCCGAGGGCAGGCGGGTCTGGTCGGAGGTCTGGCCGCCGACCTGGCGCAGGTTCTGGTACATCAGGTCCTCGAACACCGCGCGGCTGCGCTTGAAGCCGGTGGTGCCGACGTTGGCCAGGTTGTTCGACACCACGTCGAGCTGCGTCTGCTGGGCTTCGAGGCCGGTCTTGGCCACGTAGAGGGAACGAATCATTGAATTACTCCTGCGGGGGTGTTGCGGCTCAGCCGTAGGCCAGCAGCTTGTTGGCCGACTGCGCGTTGGTGTCGGCGGTCTGGATCGACTTCATCTGCATCTCGAAGCTGCGACCGTTGGCGATCATGGCCACCATGGCCTCGACCGGATTGACGTTGCTGCCCTCGACCATGCCGGCGGCGACCACCACGTTGGCATCGGCCTCGGCCGGCGGCAGCCCGTCGCGCATGCGGAACAAACCGTCTTCGCCGCGCACCAGGCTGGCGACGGGCGGGTTGACCAGCTTCAGGCGCCCGACCTCGGCCACGCCCACCGCCGGATCGCCGGCGCCACGCGCCGCGATCGAGCCGTCGGATGCGATGGTCACGGTCGAGCCGGGCGGGATCACCAGCGGACCGCCGTCACCCACCACCGGCCGCGCGCCCATGGTCATCACCTGGCCGTCGGCACCGACCTGCAGGTTGCCGACGCGGGTGTAGGCCTCGCCGCCACCCGGCGTCTGCACCACCAGCCAGCCTTCGCCGCGCACCGCGACGTCGAGGTCGCGGCCGGTTTCGGTCAGCGGGCCATGCGTGAAGTCGGCGCCCGGGGTGGTCGCGGCCACGAAGGCGCGCGTCGGCGCTTCCTCGCCCACCACGGGCACGGCGCGGAAGTTGTTGATCTGCGCCCGGAAACCCGGGGTCGAGACGTTCGCCATGTTGTTGGCGACCGAGGCCTGCTGTTCCATGGCCTGCTTGGCGCCGCTCATGGCGACATACAACATTCGATCCACTGTGTGCTCCTGGTAGTGAGGGACTGCGTCTGCTCAGGGCCGCGCGTCAGCGGATGTTCATCAGCGTCTGCATCACCTGGTCCTGCGTCTTCACGGTCTGCGCATTGGCCTGGTAGTTGCGCTGCGCGACGATCAGGTTGACCAGTTCGGACGTCAGGTCGACATTGGAGGACTCGAGCGCGCCCGCGGCCAGCGAGCCCTGCTTGGTGCCTTCGCCCGGGGTGCTGGTGAGGGCCGAGCCCGAGGCCTGCGTCTCGGCATACATGTTGTCGCCCTTCGGCTCGAGCCCGTTCGGGTTCGCGAAGGACGACAGCACGACCTGGCCCATCAGCTTGGACTGCTCGTTGGAATACTTGCCGGTGATGGTGCCGTCCGGATTGATCGAGAACGAGGTCAGCACGCCCGAGGTGTAGCCGTCCTGGCTCAGCTTGCTGATGCCGTTGGAGGCGCCGACCTGCGTCGTGCCGGTGAGGTCGATCGTGATGTTGACCGGCGACGAGCCGTTCCCGAAGTTCTTCGCCGGGAGGACGATCGTTCCGCCCGCCGGCGCCGTGAGATTGCCGTTGGGACCGAAAGTCATGCTGGACAGCGCGCCGGCGGTGATCGCCGTGCCGTCGTAGGTGCCGTGGGCGTCCCAGCCGGCCGCGGTCTTCACGAAGTAGACCGACAGGTCATGCGGATTGCCCAGCGAGTCGTAGACTGGTCCGACGGCGTTGGAGTAGTTGAAGGTGGCCGAATCGGTCGCGTCGAACGGCGTCTTTGTCGGCACCGTGCTGCGCGAGTCGAGATTGAACTCGGCATCGACGCCGGTGGTCGCATTCGGCATCATGGCCTGGGTCGGGATCTGGATGGCCGACGGCGTGCCGCCGTTGATGCCGCCGCTGGCATTGACGCCGTAGCCGGTCAGGCGCAGGCCATTGGCGTTGACGATGTAGCCGTCCTTGTCCTTGGTGAACTGGCCATTGCGCGTGTACATGACTTCGCCGCTGGTGCTGGACATGCGGAAGAAACCGTCGCCGCTGAGGATCGCGACGTCCAGCGGACGGCTGCTGCTCTGCGTCACGCCCTGCGTGAAGTTCTGCACGATGCCCGACACCGAGGCGCCGAGCCCGATCCGGGAGCCGGCATAGATGTCCTGGAAGGTCGCGGCCGCCGACTTGAAGCCGATGGTGCCCGAGTTGGCGATGTTGTTGCCGATCACATCGAGGTTCGCGGCGGCCACGCCGAGCCCGCTGACGCCTTGGGAAAAGCTCATGATGAATCCTTGGTTCGAAGCATTGAAGAGAGGGCCCGCGGCCGGAAAGCCGCCGGCGGATGAAAACGCGCGACGCTCCTCAGAGGAACATCCGCACGTCGGACAGCCCGATGCTCTGGCCCGATGCCAGTTCGAGAGTGACGCCGCTGGCGCCCTGCTTGACCGCTGCCACCTGGGCAAAGGTCAGCGCCGTGGCCTGGACGGCGGTGCCGCCGTTGCTGGCGGCCACGGCAAACTTGTAGCTGCCCGCCGGCACCACGTTGCCGGCGTCGTCCTTGCCGTCCCAGGTGACGGCGTTGACGCCTTCGGTCATCGAGCCGGCCTCGATCGTGCGCACGGTCTTGCCGGTGGCGTCGACGATCTTGATCTGCACATCGCCGGCCGAGCCGGGCAGCTGCACCGCGAAGGCCTGCACCGCCGGGTCCTTGCCCTCCTCGGGCGCCTTGGTGGCGAGGGTGTTGCCGGGCGACAGCACGCTGTAGCCGATCAGCGAGGCAGCCTGCAGCACCTGGTTGGAGCCGGTCTGGCTCACCAGGCCCGACAGCGTGCTGTTGAGCTTCTCGATGCCGCTCACCGTGCTCATCTGCGCCAGCTGTGATGTCAGCTCGGCGTTCTGCATCGGGCTGAGCGGGTCCTGGTTGTTGAGTTGCGTGACCAGCAGCTTGAGAAAGCGCTGCTCGCTGTCGGCATTGGAGGCGCCGGCGGTGCCAGCCGCTGCGCTGGCTGCATTGGCGCCGGAAATGGAAGAGGTATCGGAGATGGCCATGGAAGCTTTCTGGGATGTTGTTTACTGGCCGACGGTCAGCGTCTTGACCATCAGCGTCTTGGCGGTGTTGAGGACCTCGACATTGGCCTGGTAGCTGCGCGAGGCCGAGATCATGTTGGTCATCTCCTCGACCACGTTGACGTTGGGCATCGCGACGAAGCCGTCGGCATTGGCGTGCGGGCTCCGGGGGTCGAAGACCAGCTTGGCGGGCGCCGAGTCCTCGATCACGCCGGCGACCTTGACGCCGCCGATGTCCTGCCGGCCCGAGGCCGCGACCTCGAACACCACCTGCTTGGCGCGGTAGGGCTGGCCGTCGGGAGCGGCCGCGCTCTCGGCATTGGCGAGGTTGCTCGCGGTCACGTTCATGCGCTGCGATTGCGCGGCCATGGCGGAACCCGCCACGTTGAAGATGTTCATGGAAGTGCTGGGAAACGGCATGGCGTTCTTTCGTCTTCCTACTGCTGCACAGCGGCCAGCAGCGTCTTGATCTTGGCGCCGATCACCGTCAGGTTGGACTCGTAGCGCAGCGCGTTGTCGGCGAAGTTGATGCGCTCGGCATCCATCTCGACGGTGTTGCCGTCGATGCTCGACTGGCTCGGCACGCGGTAGAGCAGATCCTGGTCGGGCATCGCCTTCGCCTCGCCGGCCATGTGACGCGACGAGGTGGTCGCGAGCGCAAAGGACTGCGACTGCCGGCCCTGCTCCACGGCCTGCGTCAGCCGGCTCGCGAAATCGAAATCGCGCGCCTTGTAGTTCGGCGTGTCGGCGTGGGCGATATTGGCGGCCAGCACCTCCTGGCGCTGGGCCCGCAGATTGAGAGCCTCGCGGTTGAAGCTGAGTGCCGCATCGAGCTTGTCGATCATGTGGTTCCATCGGTTGGCATCGCGTCCGCACAAGACGGCATGGCGACTGATGGAAAGCGAGTCTATGCACGCATCGCGTTTGCAATGGGCTGAACAAAGGGGCATTTCGCCGGTACTTCGCGCCATCGCCCCGAGGGATCGATTCCTAGAATCACCTGGCGCCGGTGCGCTTCCCTCTCTTCAAGCACCTGCGCGTCTGCGAGAGACCGCCCATGCCACAACGCCCATCCTGGAAACGCCTTTCGCGCATCGTGCTGCCCGGCCTGATGGCACTCGCGGGCGCTTCGCCCGCAGCGGCAGCGCCCGCGCTGCCCGAGGGCGCGCGGTCCGCGATCGACCGGCTGCTGCACAAGCAGACCACCGGCCTGCCCGGCAAGGTCACGTTCAGCGTGAAGCTCGCGGGCGCGCTGCCGGCCTGCGAGGACTTCGAGGCCTTCCTGCCCAACGGCACGACGCCCCGGGGACGAATCTCCATCGGCCTGCGCTGCCGCGGCGACAGCGCCTGGACCCGGTTCGTGCCGGCCCAGGTCGCCGTCGAGGGCCGCTACTACGCCGCCGCGCGCGCGATCGAGGCGGGCGAGGCCCTGGGCGCCGCCGACGTGGTCGAGCGCAGCGGCGACCTCGGCGACCTGCCGCGCTCGGTGATCACCGACGCCTCGGCGCTGCAGGGCGTGGTGGCCGCCAACCGCATCGCCGCCGGTGCGCCGCTGCGCAGGGAACTGATGCGCGGCGTGGTCGTGATCCAGCAGGGCCAGACGGTGCAGCTGGTGGCGCAAGGCCAGGGCTTCATGGTCAGCACCGAAGGCAAGGCCATGACCCGGGCCGAGGTCGGCGCGACCGTACAGGCCAAGACCCGCGACGGCCGCCTGCTCACCGGCGTGGCCGCCGAAGACGGGCAGATCCGGCTGGCCCAGTAGATAGAACCGGTCTGGTTTTCCACCTGGGCTGCCGATCGAAATTTGTGCAAACTTCAGCCTAAAGTTCTTGCTGCGTCCGCCGATATACGGGTCAGCCCATTGAGGAATCATCTTGAAAATCGATCCCCCCGGCCCCTCGGCCACGCCTTTCAACCGCCCGGCCAAGGCGGCTGCCGCCTCCACGAGCGGTGTCGCTGGCGCCGCGGCGCCGGTCACGGGACAGGTTCACGCCATGCCCAGCGCGCCCGGTGGCAGCGACTTCGACGCTGCCCGCGTCGCGGCGATCCGCGAGGACATCCGCGCCGGTCGCTACGAGGTCCACCCCGAGCGGATCGCCAGCGGCCTGCTGGCCAGCGTGCGCGACCTGCTCGACCCTGGACTGAAGCCATGAACACCATGCTGCTCTACCTGCACGCAGAAAAATCCTGCGTCGAGGAGTTCCTGGGCGTCCTCGACCAGGAAGAGCAAGCCATGGCGAATGCCCGCTTCGGCGAACTGCCCGCGCTCACCGAACAGAAAGTCGCGCTGCTGGACCGCATGGCCACGCTGGACCGCCAGCGCGAGACCGCACAGGTGGCGCTGGGATTCGAACCCGGACCGGACGGCGCCGATGCGGCCGCGGCGGCCGCCGGCGAGCCCACGCGCCAGGCCTGGGTCTGCCTGCTGGCGCTGGCCGAAGAGGCCAAGGCACGCAATCTGCGCAACGGCTCGATGGTGCACTCGCACCTCGATTTCACGCAGCGCGCCCTGCACTTCCTGCAATCGAGCGTCCAGCTGTTCTATGGCCCGGACGGTGCTCGCAAGACGGCGAGCGGCGGCGGCAACCGCCTCGCCCTGGGGTAGCACAAAACACCCCCGATGCGCCTGCGGCGCTGGGGGTGTCTCTATTTGTTGGGATTCAGCAGGGCCTTCTCGCCGGTCGCGTGGCGGGAATAGACCGCGATCCGGTCCAGGCTCAGCGCCTCGACCAGCGAGAGCTCCGCGGTGTAGCGGCTCGCGAACGTGGTCTTGAGCTCGGCCGCCACGCGCGCCTTGAGCTTCGCCGCCCCGTCGGCCCCGATCTTCTGCAGGAACGGGAACAGCAGCCAGCCCCCCATGCCCCACGCCATGCCGAAGCCGCGCGTGAACTCGGTCGGCCCGCGGTCGAGGCCACCGTAGATGTAGACCTGCTTGTGGGTGGGAGAACCATAGCGGCTGTACTCGACCGCGGTCTTGTTCAGCGCCACTTCCATGCAGGTCAGGATCTGGCCCGCCAGCGTGCCGCCGCCGATGGCGTCGAAGGCCAGGGTGGCGCCGGTGGCGACCAGCGCATCGGTCAGCTCCTGCATGAAGGTCGGCGAGGCGGCATTGCACACGTACTTGGCACCGAGCGCGCGCAGGATGTCTTCCTGCTCCTTCTTGCGCACGATGTTCACCAGGGCGATGCCGTCCTTCAGGCAGATCCGGTTCAGCATCTGGCCGAGATTGGAGGCTGCGGCCGTGTGCACCAGCGCCTTGTGGCCCTCGCGCCGCATGGTCTCGACCATGCCGAGCGCGGTGAGCGGGTTGACGAAGGCCGACGCGCCCTCGGCCGGGGTCGTGCCTTCGGCCAGCGGCATGCACTGGGCGGCGGCGATGCAGCGGTACTGCGTGTACATCGCGCCGCCGAGCACCGCCACGGTCTTGCCGAGCAGCGCCTGGGCCTCCGGCGAGGCACCGGCGGCCACGACCACGCCGGCGCCCTCGTTGCCGATCTGCATCGACTGGTCCAGGCGTCCGGCCATGCTCTTCCTCGCGGCCTCCGGAATGCTGGCGGTGACGACCGGCCTCGACGCCGTGCCTGACGCCTTGGCCGTGCGCAGGTCCGCGGCGCCGAACAGCAGGCCGAGGTCCGACGGATTCATGGGTGCGGCCTCGACTCGCACGATCACTTCGTGGGCGGCGGGCTGGGGGATCGCCTCCTCGGTCAGGGACAGCGTCAGTTCGCCGTTGCGGCTGACGAGGGAGCGAAGCTGGAGGGTGGTGGCGGGCAGGGTCATGGGGGGCGTCTCCGGGCTGGGCGGGCCAGTATAGGAGCGGTGGATCAGGCTTGCTCGGCGCGCTGCCGCAGCAGCACGGCGTTGTTCGCGCTGAGCTTGCGGAAGGCTTCGCTGATGCGCCTGTCGGCGGATACCCGCCTCCAGAACATCAGTGCCGCCTCGCAAGCGGCGGTCCATGACGCGCGTTGGGCGGGCAAGGGCAGCGGTGGCAGGAACGCCCGGCCCGGCAACTCCCCGCCCGCCAGCGGCGCATAGAGCATCGGCAGCATGTCGTAGACCGGCGCCAGCGCCAGGGCGCCTTGCGGCCGGAAACTGAGGTTGCCCAGATGCATGTCGCTGTTGGCGATCAGCCGTCCGAACCACCAGAGATGCTGGATGCGCGATTCATCCTGCGCCGAGAGCCATCCGAGGCCGGCCAGCCGGGCCGCCAGGCGGGTCCAGTCGACCGCACTTTCCCCGATCAACGCGGCATTGACCGTGTCGAGACTCACGAGGCGGCTGCGGCCGAAGCTGCCGAGGCGATCGAAGCGCTCCACCTCGAGGAAGGTGCGGCCCGCCTGGGCGACCACGCGGCTGCGCGCGCTCTCGACCCCGGGCATCGTCGCGGCGCATTCCAGCGCCAGGTGCTCGGCCACCAGCAGGTCGGCCCAGCGCCGCACCGCGGGCGAGCCGTCGGCCCCGGAGAACTTCACCAGCACATGGGGCGTCGCCTGTCCGTCCAGGTCTCGCAGCGCCGAGAACTTGGGAAACTCACCCGCAGCGCTCGATCCCGGCACGCCCTGGGCGATGGCTTGTTCGGCCAGCCGCACGTAGGCGGCGCCGACCTTGGCGCCCGGGATCGGCTCGGGCTCCGAACCCTTGGCCTGCAGCCAGCGCTCGCAGGCCAGGTCGCCCAGGATCAGGTTGCCGCTCACGTCCGAGCCGCTGCGACTCAGGACGAACAGGATGTCATCGTCCGACCATTCGCCCGGGTCCGACGACACCTCCAGCCGCTGATGTTCCGCGCGCGCGAACTGACGTCCCATGTAGCCCTGGGGCCGCATGTCGTACAGCGGATAGGGAAGCCCGTCCCACCAGCCGTCCCGCGCCTCGTCGACCACCGGCCAGCCGGCGGCCTCGATCGGCATCAGCGCGCCCTGCGGCGCCAAGGGTGCCAGGCACGCGGCGAGCGTGGCCCGGCCGTCGCCATCGATTTCGTACAAGGGCAGATCGGAAGGGTCGCCGCGCAGCGGACGCCTCAAGGCATAGCGTGCGCGGCGCGCCTTGCCGCCGCTCACGACACGGTCGCCGAGCGCCTGCAGCAGGCGATGCAAGGTCGGCACGCTGACGCCCATCCCACCAGCCAGTTCGGCCGCACTGGCCCTCGGGCGTCGCGCCAGCGCGGCGGCCAATCGGTCGGGAACGGCGCGATGGCGGGATTCCATGACGATGAGAAGATTCTTGAGAAGATTCTTTTCATTCTCCCACAGGAGAATTCAGCGTCACGACCCCTATTTTTCGAGAAGATTCTCGAGCGATTCGAAACTCAAGGCGCGAGATCGGCCGCCCCCGCGTCCGGGAATGCCAGCACGCGGTCGATCCGCCTGCCCTCCAGCGCCGCCACCTCGAAGCACCAGCCCGCGCAGTCGATCCGCTCGCCGACCTCCGGCAGCTGGCCCGAGACGAACATCAAAAGCCCCGCCACGGTGTTGTAGCGCCCGCGATCCTCGTCCGGCAGCTCGCGGATGCCCAGCCGCGCGCGCAGTTCCGAGACCGGCATCAGCCCGTCGAGCTCCCAGACCCCGTCGGGACGCTCGCGGGCCCAGGCTTCGGCATGCGTCGCCACCTGCAGCTCGCCGGTGATCGCCTCCAGCAGGTCGCGCGGCGTCATCAGGCCCTGCACCACGCCGTACTCGTCCACCACGAAGACCAGCCTTCCGGCGCGCGAGCGGAACTGCTCGAGCAGTTCCATGCCGGTCAGCGTCTCGGGCACGAACACGGCCGGCTGGGCCGCCTGCTCCACCGGGCCCTCGTGCGCGGGACCCAGACGCAGCAAGTGGGCCACGCTGATCACGCCCACCACGTCGTCCAGCGAGCTGCGGCACACCGGGTACCAGGAATGCACCAGGTTGAGCGCGCCGGCCGCCGACACCTTCTGCAGGCTCTCGGCCACCGTGGACGAGGCCTCGAGCCATTCGATGTCGGCCCGCGGCACCATCAGCGACGACAGGCGCCGATCGTCCAGGTGGAACACGTTGCGCACCATCTGGTGCTCGTGCATCTCGATCACGCCGGCGTCGACGCCCTCTTCCAGGCTGGCGGAAATCTCTTCCTCGGTCACCACCCGCGCCGCGTTCGAGTCGATGCGCAGCAGCTTCAGAATGGCGGCCGTGACGCTCGACAGCAACAGCACGAAAGGCTTGGCCCCGGTGGCGAGGCCGCGCATCGGCCGGGCCACGAAGCGCGCCACCGGCTCGGGGTAGAGCTGGCCGATGCGCTTGGGCACCAGCTCACCGAAGACGATCGTGAAGAAGGTGATGCAGCTCACCACCACCGCGGTCGACGCGACGCTCGCAGTGCCGGCGCCCATGCCCAACTGGCGCATCCAATCGGCGAGCGGCTCCGCGAAGGCCGCCTCGCCCACGATGCCGCTGAGCATGCCGATCGACGTGATGCCGATCTGCACGCTGGACAGGAACTGCGTCGGATCCTCCATCAGCTTGAGCGCCGCGGCGGCGCCTGCGTCCCCGGTCTCGGCCAGCGCCGCCAAGCGTGCGCGGCGGCTGGTGGACAAGGCCATTTCGGACATTGCGAACAACGCGTTGAGCGTGGTCAGCAAAGCCAGGAGAAAAACGTCCATGAAGGCGGGAGAGAATGGGGATCATGGCACTTTACTTGATCGGTGACGTGCAGGGCTGCGACGAGCCCCTGCGGCGCCTTCTCGACGACATCTCTTTTTCCCCCAGCCGCGACACCCTGGTGCTGCTGGGCGACCTGGTCAACCGCGGGCCGTCCTCGCTCGAGGTGCTGCGGCGCGTGCAGGGCTACGGCGCGGCAGCGCGGAGCGTGCTGGGCAATCACGACCTGCACCTGCTCGGGGTCGCCCACGGTGCGCAAAAGCCCGGCCGCAGGGACACCCTGGCCGCCGTGCTCGATGCGCCCGACCGCGCGGCCCTGCTCGACTGGCTGCGCCAGCAACCGATGGCGCTGCACCAGCGCGTGGGCGGCGGCGACCTGCTGATGGTGCATGCGGGCGTGCTGCCGCAATGGAGCGTCGAGGACACGATGGCCTGCGCGGCCGAACTCGAAGCGGTGTTGCGCGGTCCGTCGCTGGTCGACTTCCTGCGGACCATGTACGGCAACGAACCCGCGCAATGGAGCGACGCGCTGTCGGGCAGCGAGCGGCTGCGCGTGATCGTGAATGCCCTCACCCGGCTGCGCTTCTGCACGGCCAAGGGCCAGATGGAGTTTGAAAGCAAGGACGGCGCGGCGGCCGCGCCCGAAGGCTTCATGCCGTGGTTCGACGTGCCCGGCCGCAGGACGGCATCGGCCACGGTGGCCTGCGGACACTGGTCGACGCTCGGCTGGCTGTCGCGGCCCGACCTGCTGTCGACCGACACCGGCTGCGTCTGGGGCGGCTGCCTCAGCGCAGTGCGCATCGGCGCGACGCTGCGGGACCGGGAGCTGATCCAAGTCGAATGTAATGGCTCGCCCCCAGGTTGGGCTCACTTCGTGTAGCCCGCCCACCCCCTACCGGGGGCGCAGTCAGCGGCCCGGCGAAGCCGGTTCCGCGACTGCCCACCAACGGGCGCGCTGCGCGCAGCCGTAGAAAAACCCCAGCCCCAGATTCATCGGCCGGCGCAGCCAGGCCCGTTGGTGAAACACCGCGGAACCGGCTTCGCCGGGCCGCTGGTGTTGCCCCCGGTAGGGGGTGGGCGCCCCGACACGAAGTGCGGGGCAACCTGGGGGCGAGCCTAGTTAGATTTGAAGAGCGCAGCCACCTTGCGCTTGGTCTTGATGTTGGCCGAAATGCCGCGCGCGGGGGCGGCCTTGGCGGCGGCCTCCCAGGCCGGCTCGGCCTCGCGCACGGGGGCCTCGTAGGGCTGCTCGAAGAAGGGGTCGCGCGGCCCGGCGGGCGCGCGGTGCGGGCGGGTGCTGCGCACCGGGCGCGAATCGGCGCGCTCGCGCGGACGCTCCAGGGTGTCGAGCACGTCGCGCGCGTCGCCGGCCTCGCCCTCTTCGCGCCAGTGGCGGCGCCCGTCGTTGATGCGGCCGCGCGGACGGTCTTCCTCGAACTCGACCGGCTCGAGCTCGATCTTCTTCTTGATCAGTTTCTCGATGTCGGCCACCAGGCGCACGTCGTTGCCGCCGCTGGCGAAGCTCACCGCCAGGCCCGAAGCACCGGCGCGGCCAGTGCGGCCGATGCGGTGCACGTAGTCCTCGGCATTGAACGGGATGTCGAAGTTGAACACCGCCGGCACGTCCTTGATGTCCAGGCCGCGGGCGGCGACGTCGGTGGCGACCAGCAGGTCGACCTCGCCGGCCTTGAAGGCCGCCAGGGCCTTCAGGCGCTCGTCCTGGCTCTTGTCGCCGTGCAGCGCCGTGGTCTTGAGGCCTTCGCGCTCGAGCGAGCGCGCCAGCCGGGCGCAGCCCAGCTTGCTGTTGACGAAGACGAAGGCCTGCGTGATGCCGCGCTGACGCACGATCTGCTTGAGCGCGCGGCGCTTGTCGTCATCGCTGACGCTGTAGAAATGCTGCTCGACCGTGGAGGCCGTCTCGTTCGGCCGCGCCACTTCGATCGTGACCGGGTTCTGCAGGTAGCTGCCGGCCAGGCGCTTGATCTCGGGCGAGAACGTGGCCGAGAACAGCAGCGTGGTGCGCTGCTTGGGCAGGTAGGACAGGATGCGCTGGAGGTCGGGCAGGAAGCCGATGTCGAGCATGCGGTCGGCCTCGTCGAGCACCACGTACTCGACCTGGTTGAGCACCGCGTTCTTGGCCTCGATGTGATCGAGCAGCCGGCCCGGCGTGGCGACCAGCACCTCGACGCCCTTCTTGAGCTCGAGGGTCTGGGGCTTCATGTCGATGCCGCCGAACACCACCGCGCTGCGCAGGTTCGTGTATTTGGCGTAGAGCTTGACCTGCTGGGCGACCTGGTCGGCCAGCTCGCGCGTGGGCAGCAGCACCAGCGCGCGCACCGGATGGCGCGCGGGCGACGTGGAGGTGTTCTCATGCTTGAGCATCCGCTGCAGCAGCGGCAGCGAGAACGCCGCCGTCTTGCCGGTGCCGGTCTGCGCCGCACCCATCACGTCCTGGCCCGACAGAACCACCGGAATGGCCTGTTCCTGGATCGGCGTCATTGTCTCGTAGCCCATCTCGGCGACGGCGCGCGCGAGGGGTTCGGCCAGGGAAAGATTGGAGAAGGAGCTTGTCATGAAGCCCTCGATTGTCGCACTTTGGCGAAAAACGACAGTGACAGCACGGTAACTGTCGCTTTTCCCGCCCCGAAACTAGAGGGACTTGGAGGCGAAAGTGTCGCAATCCTGCATGTTGCCGGACTTGTAGCCGACCCCGAACCAGCGCTGGCGCTGGGCGCTGGTGCCGTGGGTGAAGCTGTCGGGCACCACGGCTCGGCCGGCGGAGCGCTGCAGGGCATCGTCACCGATCTTCTGGGCGGCATTCATGGCCGCTTCGATGTCTCCGGGATCCAGCCACTGCTTGGACTGCTGCGAGTGGTGGGCCCAGACGCCGGCCAGGCAGTCGGCCTGCAGTTCGACGCGCACGCTCATGGCATTGTTCTGGGCCGGGCTCAGGCGAGAGCGCATCTGGTCGACCTTGCCGGTGATGCCGAGTTCGTCCTGCACGTGGTGGCCGATTTCGTGGGCAATGACGTAGGCCTGCGCAAACACGCCGGGCGCACCGAGCTGGTTCCTGAGCGTGTCGAAAAAGCCCAGGTCGATGTAGACCTTCTGGTCGCCGGGGCAGTAGAAGGGCCCCATGGCCGACTGCCCGGTGCCGCAGGCGGTCGGCGTGGCGCCGCGAAACAGCACCAGCCGCGCGGGCGCATAGCTGCCGCCGTTCTGGCGAAAGAGCTCGCTCCAGACCACCTCGGTGTTCTTCAGCACGGTCGAGACGAAGGCGGCCTCGCGGTCCCCGGGCGGCGGCTTGTGGGCCGGCCCCTGCTGCTGCACCTGCGGTGCCGGCTCGCCGCCGCTCAGCAGGCCCAGCACGGTCAGCGGATTGATGCCGAAGACCCAGCCGGCGATCAAGGCCACCGCGATGGTGCCGATGCCGATTCCGCGCCCGCCGATCGGCAGGCCGCCCCCGCCACCGCCTTCACGGCGGTCTTCGACGTTGTCGGATTGTTCGTTGCCTTCCCATCTCATCTCGCGCTCCTTGCGGCCTGCCAGCCGGCCATCGCAGGATGGTACGCGCTCGCCAGGACCTTCGTCCTCAGGCTTTCGGAAGGGTGACGCCGCGCTGGCCCTGGTACTTGCCGCCGCGGTCCTTGTAGCTCACCTCGCAGACCTCGTCGCTCTCGAAGAACAGCACCTGGGCGCAACCCTCGCCGGCGTAGATCTTGGCCGGCAGCGGCGTGGTGTTGCTGAATTCCAGCGTGACATAGCCCTCCCACTCGGGCTCGAAGGGCGTGACGTTGACGATGATGCCGCAGCGCGCATAGGTGCTCTTGCCCAGGCAGATGGTCAGCACGTTGCGCGGGATGCGGAAGTACTCGACCGTGCGCGCCAGCGCGAAGCTGTTGGGCGGGATGATGCAGCTGTCGCCGTGGAAGTCGACGAAGCTTTTCTCGTCGAAGTTCTTCGGGTCGACCACGGTGCTGTGGATGTTGGTGAAGACCTTGAACTCGGGTGCGCAGCGGATGTCGTAGCCGTAGCTCGAGGTGCCGTAGCTGATGATCTTGTGGCCGTCCTGCTCGCGGATCTGGCCCGGCTCGAAGGGCTCGATCATGCCGTTCTTCTCGGCCATGCGCCGGATCCACTTGTCGCTCTTGATGCTCATGTCGGGGTCCTTCCTAGGGGCCGCTATTCTAGGCAGCGGCGCCCCCGGGTCCGCTCAGCCCGGCAAGGCCTGGGAAATCACCGTGCGCTCGATCAGCCGGTCGTCGCCCAGCACGATCAGCGAGAACAGCAGTTCCTCGAGGTTGTTCGCCAGCGCCGTCTTGCGTGCCAGCAGCGGCGTCGCCTTCGGGTCGATCACCAGGAAGTCGGCCTCGCAGCCCGGCTGCAGGTTGCCGATGACGCCGTCGAGGCCCAGCGCACGCGCCGCGCCGGCCGTGTGGCGCCACCAGAGCTGCGACGGCGCGATGCTGACGCCGGGCTTGGTCTGGCCCTCGCGGCCGACGTAGTAGGCGGCCAGCATGGTCGCGAACGGACTGAAGCTGGTGCCGCCGCCGACGTCGCTGGCCAGGCCGTAGGGGTAGCCGATGCGGTCGGCGCCCTCGAAGTCGAAGAAGCCACTGCCGAGGAACAGGTTGCTGGTCGGGCTGACGGCCGAGGCGGTGCCGGTCTCGCGCATCAGGCGCCGGTCGTCGTCGTCGAAATGGATGCAGTGGGCGTAGACGGCACGCTCGCGCATCAGGCCGAAGCCCGCGTAGACGTCGAGGTACGAACGGGCCTTCGGAAACAGCTCGCGCGCCCACTTGATCTCGTCCTTGTTCTCGGCCACGTGCGAATGAACCCAGGTGTCGGGATATTTCGCCGCCAGCTCGCCCGCACCGCGCAGTTGCGCATCGGTGCTGGTGGGGGCGAAGCGCGGGGTGATGGCGTAGCCCAGGCGATCCCGGTTGTGCCATTGGCGGATCAGTGCCTCGGTGTCGATCAGGCTTTGTTCGGTCTCGTCGCGCACGCCGTCCGGCGAATGGCGATCCTGCAGCACCTTTCCGGTGATCATGCGCAGCTGGCGCCGTCGGGCCGCCTCGAAGAAGGCCTGGACCGACTGCGGGTGCGAGGTCGCGAAGGTCAGCGAGGTGGTGACGCCGTTGCGCAGCAGTTCGTCGAAGAACACCTCCGCCACCTCGGCCGAATGGACCGGATCGGCGAACCGGCTCTCGGCCGGGAAGGTGTAGTTCTCGAGCCAGGGCAGCAGTCCGTCGGCGGGCGCGCCGATGATGTCGGTCTGCGGAAAATGGATGTGCATGTCGACGAAACCCGGTGCCAGTATCCGGCCCGGCCAGTGGGTGACCGGCACGGCGGGATGGCGGGCCGCGACGTCGGCGAAGGCGCCGGCGTCCAGCACCCGCTGGCGACCCTGGGCGTCGGGGCCGACGACCAGCAGGCCGTCGGAGTCGAAAACCGGCTGGCCGGCGGCGTCGAATCGCAAAAGAGAGGCACGGTAGGCTTGCATGCCCCCGAGGGTAAGGCGGCAACGCCGGGATGCAATGTGCTTGCTCGTATGGAGGCTATATGTCACAAAGAGGCCGACTGCCCGCGGGACCGGCGGCGTCGATCCGTCCAGCGGTCGAACATAATCCCGCAACCCTTTTTCTTACAGGATGACAGCTCGCGACGCCAGCGACACCCCCGAACGATGAAAGTGCTTCTCGTCGCGAACTACGAACCCGACGCCCAGACCAGCATGCTCGCCTTCCGGCGTGTGCTCGAACGCGAGCTTCCCCGCCTTGGCTGCGAGGTGCGCGTGGTCGCCCCGCCCCCGCGCGTGCAGCGCTTCGCCGGCTCGGGGCGCTGGCGCAAGTGGTTCGGCTACGTCGACAAGTTCATTCTCTTCATCCCCTCGCTGGCGCGCCATGCGCGCTGGGCCGACGTCGTCCATGTGACCGACCATTCCAACGCGATGTACATCCCATGGGTCGACAGCAGGCCCAATGTCATCAGTTGCCACGACGTGATCGCGGTGCAGGCCGCCCAGGGGATGGTCGAGGGCTGGAACGTCGGCTGGAGCGGCCGGCTGTTCCAGCGCTTGATCGTCAAGGGACTGGCGCGCGCCGACGTGGTGGCCTGCGCTTCGGACCTGACCCGGCGCGAACTGATCGCCCTGGACGTGGTCCGGGAGTCGAGGGTGACGACCGCACGCCACGGACTGAACGACGATTTTTCTCCGGTACCGCCCGAAGAGGCGCAGCCGCTGGTCGCACGCCTGGGGATCCCCGCCGGGGAACCCTACCTGCTCCACGTCGGCCTGGAACTGCCCCGCAAGAACCGCCGCAGGGTGCTCGAGACCTTCATCGCGCTGCGGCAGCGCGCGGCCGCCGAGGGCAGGCCCGCCATGGTCGAGCGACTGGTCTTCGTCGGGCCCGAGCCCGGGCCCGATCTGGTCGAACTGGCGCGCCAGCATGGCGTCGCGGACCGCATCACGGCGGTGCAAGGCCTCTCTCACCAGGCGCTGCGCGCGGTCTACGCCAGCGCGACGGCCTTGCTCTTTCCTTCGCTTCAGGAAGGCTTCGGCTGGCCGGTGATCGAGGCGCAGGCGTGCGGCTGCCCGGTGTTCACCTCCGATCTCGCGCCGATGAACGAGATCGGCGGGAACGGCGCCGTCTACGTGGACCCCAAGGATCCCGCCGCCATGGCCGCCGCGATCGAGCGCGCGGCGCCCCGCCTGGAAGAGATGCGCCGCCAGGGTCTCGCCAACGCCGAGCTCTACGCCCCGGCGCAGATGGCCGCCGGCAACGTGGCCGCCTACCGGCGCGCGATCGAAGAACGCGGGCAGCAGCCGTGAGAAAGGTGCTGTCTCTCGGGGTGGTGTTCCTTCCCTGGGTGCTGAAGCGCTGGGTGCTGCGCCGCTTCTGGGGCTACCAGATCGCGGACGGCGCGCGCATCGGCCTGTCCTACATCTTTCCGGGCCGGCTGGTCATGGGGGAAGGCGCCTACATCGGCCACCTGAACGTCGCCATCCATCTGGAACGGCTGGAGTGCGGTGCGCACTCCATCATCGAGCGCTCCAACTGGATCACCGGGCATGCGCTCGCGGGTGGGCACTTCAGGCACCGAACGCAGCGCGATCCGGTGCTCGTGCTCGGGGAGCACGCCGCGATCACGAAGTCGCACATCATCGACTGCACCGACAGGATCGAGATCGGCGCCTTCACGACCATCGCGGGCTACCACTCGCAGCTCATCACGCACGGCATCCACGTGGTCGACGGCCGGCAGGACTGCAAGCCGATCCGCATCGGTGCCTATTGCCTGGTCGGAACGCGGGTCACGGTGCTCGGCGGCGCGGCGCTGCCCGACCGATCGGTGCTCGGCGCGGGCTCCGTCCTCAACAAGGCCCACACCGAGGAATTCGCGGTCTATGCGGGTCAGCCGGCGGTGCGGGTCAAGGGCCTTCCCACCGACGCCGCCTACTTCCATCGCGCCAGCGGCTTCGTCGACTGACCCGCCCGCACTTCATTGCCAGACCCGGTAGACGCGCCCGGTCTGCGCCCCCTCGACGCTGCGGACGTAGGCCAGCGCCGCGCGCGCGGCGGGCACCGATTCGAAGCCGGGAAAGAAGCCGTCGTAGTCCGCCAGCGATTCGGTCAGCACCGTCGGGCTGACCGCATTGATGCGCAGGCCGCGTGGCAGCTCGATGGCGGCCGCGCGCACGAAGCCCTCGACCGCCGCGTTGACCGCGGTCGCGTTGGCCCCCTGGCGGATCGGCTCGTCGGCCACGATGCCGGTGGTCAGCGTGATCGAACCGCCGTCGCGCAGCGCGTGCTGGCCGAGCAGCGCCAGCCGCACCTGGCCGAGCAGCTTGTCTTGCAGGCCGAGGTTGAAATCGACCGGGCGCATCGCCTCGAGCGGGCCGAAGAACAGGCCGCCCGCGGTCGAGACGATCGCGTCGACCGGACCGACGGCATCGAACAGCGCGGCCACGCTGGCATCGCTCGTGATGTCGACCGGGTGGGCGCCATGCCGCCGGCCGACACCGACGACCTCGTGCCGGGGCGCCAGGGCCGACGCGACCGCGCTGCCAACGGCGCCGCTCGCGCCGACAAGAAGAATCTTCATAGGGAACTCCAGATCAATGAGACGAGGCCATTGTTTTACGAATCATTTATTCGATAAATGGTCTTTTGCTTCGATCATTCGAAACTTATAGTTCGGAATATGGACAAGCTGCGCGCCATGGAAGTCTTCGTTGCCGCCATCGATGCCGGCAGCTTCGCGGGCGCCGCACGGAGCCTGGACCTCTCGGCCGTGATGGTCGGCAAGCACATCCAGGCCCTCGAAACCCAGCTCGGCGCGCGCCTGCTCGAGCGCAGCACGCGCCGCCACCGGCTGACCGAGATCGGCGCGGCCTACCTGGAGCGCTGCCGCGACGTGCTCGCCAGCGTGCACACCGCCGACGGGGTGGCCGAAACGCTGCGCGCGGTGCCGCAGGGCACGCTGCGGGTCACGGCGCCCGTGGCCTACGGCGCGCACCGGCTGATGCCGGTCATCGGCGACTACATGGCGGCGCATCCGCAGGTGCGGGTGGAGCTCCATCTCAACGACCGGGTGGTCGACCTGGCGGAGGAAGGTTTCGATTGCGGCGTGCGCTCGGGCGCTCCGGTGGACGACCGGTGGGTCGCGCGCCCGCTGGCGCGCTCGCGCCTGTTCGCGGTCGCGAGCCCGGACTTCGTCGCCCGCCACGGGGCGCCGCATCATCCTTCGGCGCTGGAGACCTTGCCGCTGCTGTCCTTCGCAGCCTGGGGCCCGGCGCATTCATGGCGCTTCACGCGCGCGGGCGAGACCGTGCACGTGCGGGTCAACGGCCCCCTGGTGAGCAACAATGGACAGGCGCTGCTCACCGCGGCCATCCAGGGCGTCGGCGTGATCGTCCAGGCCGACCCGCTGCTCGCCCCGGCGCTGGCAGCGGGCCAGGTCGTGCAACTGCTGCCGGACTGGGAGCTGCCGGCCAGCAACGTATCCATCGTCCGGCTGCCCGAGGCGCGGCCGAGCGCCAAGCTGCGCAGCTTCGTTGATTTCGTAGTGGATCGACTGGGCTGACGCAAAGGCTCAGGGCGTCCGGCGCGCGACCCTGCCTTGCACGCCCTCGACCAGCCAGTTCATGTTGAGGATCTGCTCGTCGCTCAGGCTCTGGCCCTTCGCGATCACCACCCTGCCCTCGTTGTCGCGCACGTCGGCCGCGGCGCGGAAAGGCTGCAGCCGGCCGGCCGCGATGTCCTGCTGGCGCGCGAGCACCTCGTCCTGCACCACCTTCGGCACCTTGGGGCCGAAGTCGCCGACCCGGATCATTCCCTCCTTGACGCCACCCCAGACGCTGCCGCTCTTCCAGCTGCCGTCGAGGACCGCGCGGGCGCGCTCGGTGTAGTAGCCGCCCCACTGGTGGGTGACGGCGACGATCTGCGCATCGGGGGCGACCTTGCGCATGTCGGAGTGGTAGGCCACGGCCATCTTGCCGCGCTCCTGCGCCGCGGCCATGACCGCAGTCGAGCCGGTGTGGAAGGCGATCACGTCGACGTCCTGGTTGAACAGGGTCATCGCGGCGTCGCGCTCCTTCGGCGGATCGACCCAGGCATCGAGCCACACGACCTTGACTTGCGCCTTCGGATCGACCGAGCGCATGCCGAGCGTGAAGGCGTTGATGCCCTGCAGCACTTCGGGGATCGGGAAGCCGGCGACGTAGCCCGCGACGTGGGTCTTGGTCAGGCGCCCGGCGGCGACGCCGGCCAGGTAGCGGCCCTCGTAGTAGCGCGCGTTGGCGATCGCCACGTTGGGCGCGGTCTTGTAGCCGGTGATCGACTCGAACTTCACGTCGGGGAAGTCGCGCGCCACCTTGAGCGTCGGCTCCATGTAGCCGAAGCTGGAGGTGAAGATCAGCTTGTTGCCCTGGCGCGCCAGGTCGCGGATCACGCGCTCGGCGTCGGCGCCCTCGGCGACGTTCTCGACATAGGTGGTTTTCACCTTGGCGCCGAGCGCGGCTTCGACCGCCTTGCGGCCGTCCTCGTGCTGGCGGACCCAGCCGGCGTCGGTCACCGGCGCGACGTAGACGAAGCCGATCCTCAACGGATCGGCCGCCGGCGCGGGTTGGGAAAAAGAAGGCGATAAAAAACAGGCGGCCGCGAGCGCGGCTGCGAGGTTTTTGTACATGGTATTCCTCTACATGGCCCCAGAATGAAAGAGACGCTGCGGGGCAGCAGCGCCGGAAGCGATTTTACCCGCAGCCTCGGCCACGCCGTGGCGCGGCAGAATGCGGGCACCAAGGATGGGCACTCATGCAGCGATCACACCGATGCCATCGATCCCGCAAGCAGATCGCATGGCGATAGACGCCACGATGCCGGACGCCGCCGCAGCGGTCGCCACCGTCTCGCCGGCCGACGCCGAGCGCCAGCTGCGCGAGCGCCGGCGCCTGTTGCGCTTCCTGTTGCGCCTGGGCCACCTGCTGCTGGCCACCGGGGCCGCGGCGGGCGTGGTCGAGACCAGCCTGCGGCGCTTGGCGCAGACCTACAAGGTCGACCATTTCAACGTGCTGGCGCTGCCCACCGTGGTGTTCGTGAACTTCGCCGACGAAGAGGTGCAGCAGATCGAATTCACCGCCGAGCAGGGCCTGGTGCTGCGATTCGACCAGATCGAGGCCGCCTACGAGCTGGCGCGCGATGCCGAGCGGGCGCCGATCGATCCCGCCGAAGGGCTCAAGCGCATCAACGCCATCCTCGCGATGCAGCCGCCTCTCGGCCTGGCGTGGGGGGTGCTGGGCCATGTGCTGGTGACCGTGGGCATCGCGCTGGTGCTGCGGCCCTCGGCCGACGTGGTGGGTGCGGCGGCCTTTTTCGGCCTGGTGGTCGGCGTGCTCAAGGTGCTGGCGCGCAACCGCGGCGTCATCACCACGCTGCTGCCCACGGTGGCGGCCTTCGTGGTGACGCTGGTGTCGCTGCTGGCCGCCCGCCACGGCTTCGCGGCCAGTCCGATCTACGTGCTGGTGGCGTCGCTGGTCACCTTCCTGCCCGGCGGCACGCTCGCCATCGCCACCATCGAGCTGGCCTACGGGGACGTGGTCTCGGGCGGCACCCGCCTCGTTTCCGGCCTGCTGCAGCTGGTGTTCCTGGTGCTCGGCATGCTGGCGGCCGCTTCGATCATCGGCCTGCCGCCGGACACGCTGCTGGTGCCGGTGGCCGACGTCGCCGTCCGGGCCTGGGCGCCGTGGCTCGGGGTGTTCCTGTTCGGCATCGGCCACACGCTGCACTATTCGGCCCGCCTGAGCACCCTGCCCTGGCTGCTGGCGCTGCTGTGCGTCGCACAGGCCGGCCAACTGGTCGGCAACGCAATCTTCGGCGGCTACATGAGCGGCTTCTTCGCCGCGCTGCTGATCACGCCGGCCTCCTACATGGTCCAGTACCGGCTGGGTGGCCCGCCGTCCATGGTCACCTTCACACCCGCGCTGTGGCTGCTGGTCCCCGGCTCGCTGGGCCTGATCGGCATGGCGGAACTGGTCGGCAACGACCGGCTCGCGGGGCTCGAGAACTTCGTCGCCACGCTGTTCTCGATCGTGGCGATCGCGCTCGGCTCGGTGATCGGCACCGGCGTCTACAACGCGCTGTTCGAGCCGGTGCTGCAGCGCGCCGGCACGATGGCGGACGTCATGCTGCGCTACCTTCGCCTGCGCCGCTGAACGTCCGGTGCGGGCTCAGACGAAGGACTCGAACACCGCGTCGAGCCGGTCGGCATAGGCCCGCTTCGCGGCGGCGTCGACGAAGCTGCCCTCGAAGCTGTTGGCCGCGAGCTGCCAGGCGTGCTGCGCGGTGAGGCCGGTGGCGGCGAAGGTCTCGGTGAAGTTCTGGTTCAGGTAGCCGCCGAAATAGGCCGGGTCGTCCGAGTTGACGGTCGCCACCAGCCCGGCGTCGAGCAAGGCGCGCAGGTTGTGCTGCGCCAGGTCGGGGAAGACGCAGAGCTTGAGGTTGGAGAGCGGACACACGGTCAGCGGAATGCGGTCCTGGGCCAGGCGCTTCATGAGCGCGGCGTCCTTGGTGCTCTGCACGCCGTGATCGATGCGCTCCACCTTGAGCACGTCGAGCGCGCTCCAGACATAGGACGGCGGTCCCTCCTCGCCTGCATGGGCGACCAGGTGGAAGCCGAGCTCGCGGCAGCGCGCGAACACGCGCGCGAACTTCTCGGGCGGATGGCCGAGCTCGCTCGAATCGAGGCCGACGCCGATGAACCGGTCGCGCAAGGGCAACGCTTGTTCAAGCGTGGCGAAGGCGTCCTCCTCGCTCAGGTGGCGCAGGAAGCACATGATCAGCGCGGCATCGACGCCGAGCTTCGCCTTGGCGTCGACACAGGCGCGGTGCAGGCCGTCGATCACGGTCTGCATCGCGACGCCGCGCTCGGTGTGGGTCTGCGGGTCGAAGAACATCTCGGTGCGCAGCACGTTGTCGGCCGCCGCGCGCTCCAGGTAGGCCCAGGCCATGTCGTAGAAATCCTGCTCCTTCAGGAGCACGCTGGCGCCGGCGTAGTAGATGTCGAGGAAGGTCTGCAGGTTGGTGAAGGCATAGGCGGCGCGCAGCGCCTCCACGCTCGCATAGGGGATGGCGACGCCGTTGCGCTGCGCCAGCGCGAAGATCAGCTCGGGCTCGAGCGAACCCTCGATGTGGATATGCAGTTCGGCCTTGGGCATGGCGCGCAGCAGCGCGGGCAGGCGGTCGGCGGCGATGTCGGGAACGGTGCGGCGGGGCGGGTTCATCAACAGACTCCGAAGGTGATGCCGCGCGTCTTCAGGTGGCGGCGGTAGAGGGAGGAGGCCTTGTCGGCCACCGTGTGAAGTTCGGCCCGCAGGTCCAGCGGCAGGCGGCGCGGCCGCTGCGATTCGAGCACCGGCTTGTCCTGCAGGAAGATCGTGTCCTGGAAGGCCCGCAGCGCCGCGTCGTCGCGCTCGAAGTCGGCGGTCGCGAACCGGAACCAGACCCGGCTGCGCTCGGGGTCGACCGGGCAGATGTAGAGCGCGATCGATTCGCGGTAGTCGTCGATGCCGACGCTCGCGGCCTCGGGCACCTTGGTCAGCACCGCGGCATAGGGGGCCATGACCTCGTAGCTGTACTCGACCTGCGCCGGCGCGGTCGAATGAACCGTCGACTGCGGCTGCCAGGCCTTGCAGCCGGTCGCGAGCAGGCCCCGCGGCGTCGGCTCGACCCGGTAGTCGTCGATCGCCGTCATCCCGCGGGCGCCGAGCCAGCCCTCGTGGACGAATCCGAAGTGCGCCATGTCGAGGAAATTCTCCACCAGCCGGGGCGCGCTGGTCTCGACCTCGTAGGGGCCGCAGTTGAGCTTGCGCAGACGCGGGTCGTCCTCCGCGGCGAAAGCGGGCGGCGCATCATCGCCCGCCTCCGCCGCCTCGAGCCGGACCCACACCAGTCCTTGCGCTTCGCGCGCCGCATGGGCGGTGACGCGGTGCGTCGCCGGCGGCACGAAGTCCGGCAGCGCCGGCACCCGGGTGCAGCGGCCGCCGGCCTCGAAGCGCCAGCCGTGGTACGGGCATTCCAGGCTCGCGCCACCGCCTTCGCAGACCACCACGCGGCCCAGCGAGAGCTGCGCGCCGCGGTGCGGACAGCGGTCCGCCCAGGCGTGAACGGCCGACGCCTCGTCGCGCCACAGCACCAGGTCTTCGCCGAGCAGCCGCACGGCCAGCGGCGCATCCCGTACCTGGTCCGCCAGCACCACCGGATGCCAGAGTCGTCTTTCAATCATCGTGGAACCTCAAACGAAAAAGGGTTGCCCCAAGGACAACCCTTCGCACCGGAATCCGGGGCCTTCGATTACTTCTTTTCGCCGCCCGGCACCTTGCCTTCGACGCCCTTGACGTAGAAGTTGACGCCACTCAGGAACTTGTCGTCGGCCACCGCACCGGCGGCCACCACTTCCTTGCCGTCCTGGTCGACGATCGGACCCTTCCAGATCGAGAAGCTGCCGTCCTTCAGGCCCTTCTTGATTTCCTCGATCTTGGCCTTGGTCTCGGCCGGCACGTCCTCGGCGATCGACACCAGGTCGATCGCGCCTTCCTTCACGCCCCACCAGGTCTGGCCGGTGGCCCACTTGCCGTCGAGCATCTCCTGCACCGCCTTGGTGTAGTACGGCGCCCAGTTGATCACGGCCGAGCCCAGGTGGGCCTTGGGGCCGTAGGCGGTCATGTCGGAATCCCAGCCGAAGGCGCGCTTGCCCTTTTCCTGCGCGGTCTTGAGCACGGCCGGCGAATCGGTGTTCTGGAACAGCACGTCGGCGCCGCCGTTGATCAGCGCGGTGGCGGCCTCGGTTTCCTTCGGCGGGCTGAACCATTCGTTGACCCACACCACCTTGGTCGTGACCTTCGGGTTGACCGACTGCGCACCCAGCGTGAAGCTGTTGATGTTGCGCAGCACCTCGGGGATCGGCACCGAGCCGACCACGCCCAGCGTGTTGCTCTTGGTCATCGAGCCCGCGATGACGCCGGCCATGTAGGCGCCCTCGTAGGTGCGGCTGTCGTAGGTGCGCATGTTCTCGGCCGTCTTGTAGCCGGTGGCATGCTCGAACTTGACTTCCTTGTTGTCCGCCGCGACCTTCAGCATCGGCTCCATGTAGCCGAAGGTGGTGCCGAAGATCAGCTTGTTGCCCTGGCTGACCATGTCGCGGAACACACGCTCGGCGTCAGCGCTCTCGGGCACGCTCTCGACGAAGGTGGTCTTGATCTTGTCGCCGAATTCCTTCTCGACCGCCTTGCGCGCGTTGTCGTGCGCGAACGACCAGCCGCCGTCGCCGACCGGGCCGACGTAGGCGAAAGCGATGTTCAGCGGTGCCGCCGGCGCGGGTGCCGCAGCGCTCGGCGCCGGGGCCGCGGGTGCGGCGGCCGGCGCGGCTGCTTCTTCCTTCTTGCCGCAGCCGATGAGGGCGGCCGAAGCGACCGCCGTGACGGCGGCCAGCTTGAGCAGGGAACGCTTGTTCAGATCATTCATTGTTTGACATCCTCGAAGGACAGGTTGACGGAGAAACAAAACGAAACGTGATTATGAGCCGGGGTAGAACGGTTTTCCTATGGAGGCCGGCATGTTGACGCGGATGAAGGCCGGGTTGCGCGAGATCAGCGCCAGCACCACGATCGGCGCGATGTAGGTCAGCATGCTGAGGAACTGGCTCGGAATGTTGACGCCGGTGCTCTGCAGGTGGAAGCCCAGCATCGAGACACCGCCGAACAGGTAGGCGCCCAGCAGCACCCGCACCGGCCGCCAGGTCGCGAAGGTGGTCAACGCCAGCGCGATCCAGCCCCGGCCCGCGACCATGCCCTCGACCCAGAGCGGCGTGTAGACCGTCGACAGGTAGGCGCCCGCCAGCCCGCACAGCGCGCCGCCGGCGATCACCGCCAGGAAACGGATGCGGCGCACCGGGTAGCCCAGCGCATGCGAGGATTCCGGCGACTCGCCGACCGAGCGCAGCACCAGGCCGGCGCGGGTGCGATAGAGGAACCAGATCAGCCCGATCGTCAGCAGCACCGCGAAGTAAACCAGCGGGTGATGGCGGAACAGGGCCGGCCCGACCAGCGGGATGTCGCCCAGCACCGGCAGCGCGTACGACACGCTCTCGGGCAGCTTGGCCTGCACGAAATTGATGCCCGCGAAGGCCGAGAAGCCGACGCCGAACAGGCTCAGCGCCAGCCCGGTGGCGTACTGGTTGGTGTTGAGCCAGATCACCAGCACGCCGAAGAAGGCCGACAGCAGCGCCCCGGCCGCCATGCCGGCCAGGAAGCCGAGCCAGGTGCTGCGCGTGACCACCACGGTGGCGAAGCCGGCGATCGCGGCGCACAGCATGATGCCCTCGGCGCCGAGGTTCACGATGCCGGCCTTTTCGTTGATCAGCAGGCCCAGCGCGGCGATCGCGAGCACGGTGCCGGCGCTGAGCGTGGAGCCCAGCAGGAGTGCGTAGCTGTCCATCATGCGGCTCCTTCCGTGGGGCGGGCAACAGGTGCGGTCAGGGGCGTGCTGGCCTGCAGCGATCCGGTGCCGCCCGCCGTCGCGGCGATGGCCTTGGGCGCCGACTTGCGGCTGATGCGGTAGGCGATCAGCGTGTCGCAGGCCAGCAGCGTGAACAGCAAGAGGCCCTGGAACACGCCGGTGAGCGATTTCGGCAGCCCGAGCCGCGACTGGGCGAGTTCGCCGCCGATGTAGAACATGCTCATGAGGATCGCCGAGAAGATCATGCCGACCGGATGCAACCGGCCGACGAAGGCCACGATGATGGCGGCGAAGCCGTAGCCCGCCGGCACATAGGGCGTGAGCTGGCCGATCGGGCCCGCCACTTCGAGCGCGCCCGCGAGGCCGGCCGCGCCGCCCGAGGTCAGCAGCGCGATCCAGACCGCGCGCCGGGCCGAGAAGCCCGCATAGCGCGCGGCCGCCGGCGCCAGCCCGCCGACCTGCTGCGCGAAGCCGGCCCGGGTGCGGAACAGGAAGACCCACAGCGCCGCCGAGCCGGCCAGCGCGATCAGCAGTCCGATGCTCACGCGCGAGCCCTTCATGAGCCGCGGGATCTGCGTCACCGCCTCGAAGGTCTTGGTCTGCGGGAAGTTGTAGCCCTGCGGATCCTTCCACGGCCCGTAGACCATGTAGCCCAGCAGCAGCACCGCGACGTAGACCAGCATCAGGCTCACGAGGATCTCGTTGGCGTTGAACTTGTCTCGCAGGAAGGCCACGATGGCGGCCCAGAACATGCCGCCCAGGATGCCCGCGACCAGGATCGGGCCCACGATCCAGCCGCCGGTGGATTTGTCGGCCAGCAAGGCGACCCCGCCGGCCGCGAGAGCGCCGAACACGAACTGCCCCTCGGCGCCGATGTTCCAGACGTTGGAGCGGAAGCAGACCGCGAGGCCGAGCGCGATGATCAAGAGCGGCGTCGCCTTGACCATCAGTTCGCCCAGCGCATAGCCGCTCTTGATCGGCTCCCAGAAGAACACGGCGAGGCCCCTGACCGGGTCCTTGCCGAGCAGGGCGAACAGCACCATGCCGATCAGCACCGTGATCAGCAGCGCCAGGATCGGCGAGCCGTAGCTCCAGAAACGCGACAGCTGCGGGCGGGGTTCGAGCTTAAGCATGGGCCACCTCCGTCGCCGCCGTGGCGGCGTGCTGCGACTTGTCCCAGAGACCGCTCATCCACTCGCCGATCTGCGGCACCGTGGCGGCGGCGCGGGCGATCGAGGGCGAGAGCCGCCCCTTGGCGATCACGTAGAGCCGGTCGCTGATCTCGAACAGCTCGTCGAGCTCCTCGCTGACCACCAGCACCGCGCAACCGGCGTCGCGCAGCGCCAGGATCTCGCCGCGGATCAGCGCCGCGGCGCCCACGTCCACGCCCCAGGTCGGCTGCGAGACGATGAAGATCTTCGGATTGGCATCGATCTCGCGACCGACGATGAACTTCTGCAGGTTGCCGCCCGACAGCGAGCGCGCCGCCGCGCCCGGCCCGCCGGCCTTGACGTTGAAGCGCTTGATGATGTCGCTGGCGTGCTGCTGCAGCGCGCGGGTGCGGATCCAGCCGCCACGGCCGACCGCGTTGCTGCGCGTCAGCAGCATGTTCTGCGCCAGGGCCAGGGTCGGCACGGCGCCGCGGCCCAGCCTTTCCTCGGGCACGAAATGCAGGCCCAGCGCCCGCCGGCGGCGCGGCCGAAAGTGCGCCGCCGGCTGGCCGAAGACCTCGATCATGCGGGCCTCGGCCCGCGTGTCCTCGCCCGAGAGCGCATAGAGCAACTCTTTCTGGCCATTGCCCGAGACGCCCGCGATGCCCACCACCTCGCCGGCCCGGACGTCGAGCGAGATGCCGTCGAGGTCGACGCCGAACTGGTCCTCGCGCGCCAGGCTCAGGGCCTTGACTTGCAGCGCCACCGCGCCCGCATGCACCGGCCGGTGCTGCAGGGGCGGCGGCTCGGCGCCGATCATCAGCCGCGACAGCGACTCGTTCGATTCGTTCTGCGGGTTGCACACGCCCGTCACCTTGCCGCCGCGCAGCACCGTGCAGGCGGTGCACAGCTCGCGGATCTCGTGCAGCTTGTGGCTGATGTAGAGGATGCTGCAACCCTCGGCGGCCAGCTTCTTGAGCACCACGAACAGCTTCTGCACCGCCTGCGGCGTCAGCACCGAGGTCGGCTCGTCGAGGATCAGGAGCTTGGGGTTGGTCAGCAGCGCACGGATGATCTCGACCCGCTGCATTTCGCCGACCGACAGCGTATGGACCGGCCGCGAGGGGTCGATGTCCAGGCCGTACTCGGCGGCCTTGCCCTGGACGCGGCGCACCACCTCGGCCAGCGCCAGGCTCTTGTCCAGGCCGAGCCAGACGTTCTCGGCCACGGTCAGGGTGTCGAACAGGCTGAAATGCTGGAACACCATGCTGATGCCCAGCGCCCTCGCCTCCTGCGGGTTGCGCACGTTGACCGGCTGGCCGTTGAACATCACGCTGCCTTCATCGGGCTTCACCGAGCCGTAGATGATCTTCATGAGCGTGGACTTGCCGGCGCCGTTCTCGCCGAGGACCGCGTGGGTTTCGCCGGGCGCCACCGTCAGCGAGACGTCGCTGTTGGCGACCACCGCGGGATAGCGCTTCGTGATGTGCGCGAGCTGGAGTCTGTGGATTGTCATGCCTGTGCCTGGCTTCTTTTTGGGTTTTAGCGACGCATTGTCGTCAGTGTCCGCCGATATAGATGAACTTGAACAGGAACACGCCGCCGATCAGCCAGACCATCCAGTGGACTTTCGTGGCCTGGCCGGTGAACAGCTTGAGCACCGCATAGGTGATGAAGCCGAACGCCAGGCCATTGGCGATGGAATAGGTGAAGGGCATGGTCAGCGCCGTGACGGCCGCCGGAACCACCTCGGTCGTGTCGTCCCAGTCGAGTTCGGTCAATTCCCTAAGCATCAAACAGGCCACGAAGAACAGCGCCGGCGCCGTCGCATAGGCCGGCACCGCGCCGGCCAGGGGCGAAATCACCAGCGCGGCCAGGAACAGCACCGCCACCGTCAGCGCCGTGAGGCCGGTGCGCCCGCCCGCCTGAACGCCGGCCGCGCTCTCCACATAGGCGGTGGTGCTGGAGGTGCCGAGCAGCGAACCCGCGAAGATCGCGCCGCTGTCGGCCAGCAGCGCCTTGTTGAGGCGGTCCATCTTGGCCGGCACCAGCAGGCCGGCGCGCCGCGCCACGCCCATCAGCGTGCCGGTGGCGTCGAACAGCTCGACCAGGAAGAACACCAGGATCACGTTGAGGATGCCGCCCGACAGCGCCGCCTTGATGTCGAGCTGCAGGAAGGTCGGCGCGATCGAGGGTGGCGCCGCGAAGATGCCGTGGAAGACGTTGCCGGCGAAGAAGAACGAGGCCACGGTGACGGCGATGATGCCGATCAGGATCGCCCCCGGCACCTTGAGCCGGTCGAGCACCACGATCAGGAAGAAGCCCAGGGTCGCCAGCACCACCTCGGGCGTGTGCAGGTCGCCGAGCGTGACGTAGGTCGCCTTGGACGGCGCCACGATGCCCGCGCTCTTGAGCGCGATGATCGCCAGGAAGAGCCCGATGCCGACGGTGATGGCCACCCGGATCGAATGCGGGATGCCGCGGATGATCAGCTCGCGCAGCTTGAACACCGTGACCAGCAGGAACAGGCAGCCCGAGACGAACACCGCCCCCAGCGCCGCCTGCCAGGTGAAGCCCATCTGCAGCACCACCACATAGGCGAAATAGGCATTGAGCCCCATGCCCGGCGCCAGCGTGATCGGGTAGTTGGCGTACAGCGCCATGATGCCCGTGCCCAGGGCGGCGATCAGGCAGGTGGCGACGAACACCGCGTCCTTCGGCATCCCCGCGTCGCCGAGGATCGACGGGTTGACGAAGATGATGTAGGCCATCGTCAGGAAAGTCGTGAGGCCCGCCACCAGCTCGGTGCGCACCGTGGTGTTGTGCTCCCTGAGCTTGAATATCCGCTCGGCCCAGCCGGCCGCGGAAGGCTGCGGCGCGCTGCCGTGCTGCTCGAGGTCGAGCACTTGTTCTGTCCGGTTCATCGCTTGTGTCTCCGTCTCATTTCTTGGGGTCCGTGGCGTTTCTGCAGGGGTCGCGACGCCGGCGCGACAAACGAATCGGTCTATTCGGGTCCGGTCGCGGCGGGCGGCGGGCGCAGCGAGGCCGCCACCGCCTTGGTGCGCTCGCGCAGCCAGCGCGCCGAGCTCGACGAATGGGTGCGCTCGTGCCACAGCTGGTAGTACATGAGGCGCGGCAGCGGCACCGGGCAGTCGAGGATCGCGACCGGCAGCCGGTCGAGGAAGCGCTCGCAATACTGGCGCCCGGTGGTGAGCACCAGCAGGCTCGAGGCCACCATGTCCGGGATCAGCCCGAAATGGGCGCAGCGCGCCATGATGTTGCGCTGCCGCCCCATCTCGTCGAGCATCTGGTCGATGATCCCGCGCGCCCCCGGATGCGTGGGCGTCGGCGCGATGTGCTCGGCCGCGAGCCAGCTCTCCAGGTCCCAGCCGCGGCGCACCGCCGGATGGTCCTTGTTGACCAGCGAAACGATGTCGTCGCCGAACAGGCGCGCCATGTGCAGGTCCTCCGGCGGCTTGAGCCAGTTGCCGATCACCAGGTCGACCTGCCCGAGCGACAGGTGCGAGTGATAGTCCGAGTCGGACGACAGCGGATGGATCTCGATGTGGCACAGCGGCGCCTGGCTCTTGATCTGCGCCACCAGCATCGGCAGGAACAGCGGGTCCATGTAGTCGCTGGCGGCGATGCGGAAGGTGGTGGCCGCGGTCTGCGGATCGAAGCCGCGGGCGTCGCTGAACAGCACCTCGGCCGAGCGCAGGATCGCCGCAGCGGGCTCGATCATGCGCAGTCCGGCATCGGTCGGCACCATGCCCGAGCCCGAGCGCACCAGCAACGGGTCGCCCGAGAGCTCGCGCAGCCGCTTGAGGGCGGCGGAGACGGCGGGCTGGTACATCCCCAATCGGATGGCGGCACGCGAGACGCTGCGGTCGGTCAGCACGGTGTGTAGAACCCGGATGAGATGAAGATCAATCTTGTCGAGAAGCGCCTGGTCTCTCATGTCTGCCCGCCGTGGTCTGGAATGTGCGGGCAGTTATACAGCGCTGCATTCACATGGAAACGCCCTCAGGCGGCAGCCTGCTGCACCGCGGTGATCGCCTTCAGGATCGCCTCGCTGGTGGCCGGCGCGCGCAGCGGCGGATCGGCCCGGTGGCCGCCCACCGCCGACACCGCGTCGCGGATCGCGAAGAAGACCGAGAACGGCAGCAGGAGCGGCGGCTCGCCGACCGCCTTGCTGCGGTGGATCGAGTCCTCGAAGTTCTGGCCTTCGAACAGCCGCACGTTGAACACCGGCGGGCAGTCGTTGGCGGTCGGGATCTTGTAGGTGCTGGGCGCATGGGTGGTCAGGAGGCCGGTCTTCGGGTGCCAGACCAGTTCCTCGGTCGTGAGCCAGCCCATCCCCTGGATGAAGGCGCCCTCGACCTGGCCGATGTCGACGGCCGGATTCAGCGACTTGCCGGCGTCGTGCAGGATGTCGGCGCGCAGCAGCTTCCATTCGCCGGTCAGCGTGTCGACGATCACCTCGCTCACCGCCGCGCCGTAGGCGAAGTAGTAGAACGGGCGGCCGAACATCTTGTCCTTGTCCCAGCTGAGCCCCGGCGTGGCATAGAAGCCGTCGGACCAGAGCTGCACGCGGTCGAGGTAGGCCTCGCCGATCACGGTGGCGAAGGGCAGCGTGCGGCCGTTGACTTCGACCTTGTCGTTGGCGAAGCGCACCGCGCCGGCCTCGCCGCCGTGGCGCGCCGCGGCGCAGGCGGCCAGCCGCTCGCGGATCTGGCGCGCCGCGTCCTGCGCGGCCTTGCCGTTGAGGTCGGCGCCGGTCGACGCGGCGGTCGCCGAGGTGTTGGCGACCTTCTGCGTGTCGGTTGCCGTGACCCGCACGCTCTCGAAGCTGACGCCGAGTTCGTGCGCCACCACCTGCGCCACCTTGGTGTTGAGGCCCTGCCCCATCTCGGTGCCGCCATGGTTCACGAGGATCGAGCCGTCGGTGTAGACATGGACCAGCGCGCCGGCCTGGTTGAAGTGCTTGACGTTGAACGAGATGCCGAACTTGAGCGGCGCCAGCGCGATGCCGCGCTTGAGCACCGGGCTCTTCGCATTGAAGGCCGCGATCTCCTCGCGCCGCGCGCGATAGCCGCTGGTGACTTCGAGATCGGCCACCAGCTCGTGGATGATGTTGTCGCTGACCCGCTGGCCGTAGGGCGTGACTTCGCGCTCGCCCTTGCCGTAGAAATTGATGCGTCGCACGTCGAGCGGGTCGCGGCCCAGTTCGCGCGCCACGCTGTCGAGGATGTTCTCGATCGCGATCGCGCCTTGCGGGCCGCCGAAGCCGCGGAAGGCCGTGTTGCTCTGCGTGTTGGTCTTGCCCGAGTAGCCGTGCATCGCGACGTCGGGCAGCCAGTAGGCGTTGTCGAAGTGGCACAGCGCGCGGGTCATCACCGGGCCCGACAGGTCGGCCGAGTGGCCGGCGCGCGACACCATCGTGATCTCGGCGCCGAGGATGCGGCCCTCGTCGTCGTAGCCGACCTCGTACTCGTACCAGAAGCAGTGGCGCCGGCCGGTGATCATGAAGTCGTCGTCGCGGTCCAGCCGCAGCTTGACCGGACGCCTGAGCTTGTTGGCCGCCACCGCCGCCACGCAGGCGAACAGCGCCGACTGCGACTCCTTGCCGCCGAAGCCGCCGCCCATGCGCCGGCACTCGACCTGGACCTCGTTGGCGTGCAGGTGCAGCGCGTGCGCGACCAGGTGCTGCATCTCGCTCGGATGCTGGGTCGAGCAGTACACGTGCATCGTGCCGCCCTCCTTCGGGATCGCGTAGCTGATCTGGCCTTCGAGGTAGAACTGCTCCTGGCCGCCGACGTCGAGCTCGGCCTTGAGCCGGTGCGGCGCCTTCGCGATCGCAGCCTGCGCGCCGCCCTCGTTCGTGCTGCGCACCAGGTGCATCGGCGGCACCACGTACTGGCCCTTGGCGTGCGCGTCCTGCGGCGTCAGCACCGGCGCTTCGGCGTCGATCTCGAGCGCGTCGCCGGCGCGGGCCGCGGCGCGGCGTGCGGCGTCGCGGGTCTCGGCGATCACCGCGAACACCGGCTGGCCCAGGTAGCGGATGTCGCCGCCGCAAAGGATCGGATCGTCATGGACGATCGAGCCGCAGTCGTTGCTGCCCGGAATGTCGGCCGCCGTGAGCACCGCCACCACGCCCGGCATCGCACGAATGGCGTCGAGCTTCATCTCCTTCAGGCGGCCGCGGGCCGCGGGCGAGAGGCCCAGCGCGCAGTGCAGCGTGCCCGCGAGTTCCGGGATGTCGTCGATGTAGGTCGCTTCGCCGGCCACGTGCAGCTGCGCCGACTCGTGCGGCCGGCTGATGCCCACCCGCGCACCGTCGTCGTGCGCCTTGGCCTCGGCGCGCTCGTCGATGCGGGCGGCCGCGTTCGTGAGGTAGTCCGCGAAGGCTTCCGCGGGCTGGAGCAGGCTGGGGTCGAGGGGTTTGTTCATGTCAGTTGCTCCAGCGCGCTTGGCGCGCCCCACGACCCGTGAAACCGGCGCAATCAAAGGCAAGGAACACCGCGGAACCGGCTTTGCCGGGCCGCTGGTGTTGCCCCCTTGAGGGGGAGGCGCCGAAAGGCGCTTCGGGGGTGAGTTTCATTTCAGGCTCCTTGCACGGCGTCGAGGGCGGCATGGGGCATCACGCTCCAGACGCTGGTGGCTTCCACCGGCAGCGGGTCGGTGGTGCGTGTTTCCAGCCACAGGCGCTGCAGCAGGTTCTGCGCCACCTGCAGGCGGTAGTCGGCGCTGGCCCGCATGTCGGTCAGCGGCTTGAAGTCCTGCGCCAGCGCGAGCTTCGCGGCGTTGACGCTGGCCTGGGTCCAGGGCTTGCCCGTCAGTGCGGCCTCGGCCCGCGCGGCGCGCTTGACCGTGGCGGCCATGCCGCCGAAGGCGAGGCGCACTTCCTTGACCACATCGCCGTCGAGCGCGATCGAGAAGCCGCCGCACAAGGCCGAGATGTCGCAGTCGAAGCGCTTGCTGATCTTGTAGGCCCTGACCTGCCGCCGGAGCGCCGCCAGCGGCACCGACATGCCCTGCACGAACTCGCCGGGCTCGAGCCGGTTCTTCATGTAGTCGACGTAGAAATCAGGCAGCGGCATGCGGCGCACGTGCTCGCCGCGGCGCAGCTCGATCTCGGCATCCAGCGCCATCAGCACCGGCGGCGAATCGCCGATCGGCGAGCCGTTGGCGACGTTGCCGCCCATGGTTCCCGCATTGCGGATGGGGGGCGAGGCGAAGCGCAGCCAGACGTCGGTCAGGCTGGGCGCGCGCTGCGCCAGCGCGCGGAAGGCGCTCTCGAGCGAGGCGCCGGCGCCGATGTAGAGGGCGTCTGCGCGCTCCTCGATCACCTTCAGTTCGGCCACGTCGCCCACCGAAATGATGTCGCCGAGATCGCGGAACTGCTTGTTGACCCACAGGCCGACGTCGGTCGAACCCGCGAGCAGCTGCGCGCCCGGCTTGGCTTCGCGCAGGGCGGCGAGTTCGGCCAGGGTGGTCGGGGCGTGGAAATGGTCCAGCCGCTGGCCCAGGGGCGCGGCGTAGTCGAAGGTGCCGTCGCGCTTCAGGGTGGACAGGGCCTCGACCACGGGCGCGGTGTCGAGCCGCACACCGGGCAGGTCGAACATGCGCTGGCCGGCATCGAGGATCGGCCGGTAGCCGGTGCAGCGGCACAGGTTGCCCGACAGCTCGTCGGCCAGCTGCTGGCGGGTCGGCCGGCTGCCGCCTTCCTGGTGATGCTCGTAGGTCGACCACAGCGACATCACGAAGCCGGGGGTGCAGAAGCCGCACTGCGAGCCATGGCAGTCGACCATCGCCTGTTGCACGGGGTGCAGGCGCTGCACCGGATGCTTGTCGTGCTGGGCCGGATCCCGGCCGTGGCTGCACTGCGCCTTCAGGTCCTCGACCGTGAACAGCGCCTTGCCGTGCAGCGTCGGCAGAAACTGGATGCAGGCGTTGACCGTCTGCAGCCGCAGGCCGCCCACCGCATTTGTTTCGCCGGGCTGGGCCAGCTCGCCGATGACCACGGTGCAGGCACCGCAATCGCCCTCGTTGCAGCCTTCCTTGGTGCCGGTGCAGCGGGCATCCTCGCGCAGCCAGTCGAGCACCGAGCGGGTCGGATGCACGCCGCCGACGTCGACGATCCGGCCGCGGTGGAAGAAGCGGATGGGTTGGGTGCTCGGGGTCATGCGGGTCTCGTGGGTGTCTTAGTCAACGCTCTGGAGCGATCAAGAATCGGGCCAACTGGAAGTTAGTTCTTTGCGGCGCCTCATGCATACGGTCGCCGCCATATCTCTTATGTGGGCGCCGGTATGTGACGCTGGGGAAAACCCTTGAGTCAGAGGCCATTGTGGACCTGGGCGGGGTCGGTATCCAGGCCCGCATCCGATGGTCCCTGGGGCGTTCGGGGCGCGTACCGAGGACACCGGGTGGCCCCGGCACGGGAAACGCTCCGTGGTGATCGTCGATCAAAGACCGATGTGACGGATCACACTGTCAGCGTGAGCCCGCCCCGGTTCACCCCAATCCGCCCTCCGAGCGCTCGCGGACCGTGGGGCTGCGCGGATCTATCCGCCAATTAAGTAGGCTGCTCCACCTGCTGGTGGACGGGGGTGGTGTCCCCTTGTCGCCCGTCGTGACCGCGGCCAACGTGAATGACGTGACGCAAGTGGAGGGCGGTACTGGCTGGCAGTATGGTCAAGCGGGCAACGCCCAAGCAGCGTCGTTCCAAGCATCCGTGCGCCGATGCCGGATATCGGGGCACGAACGCCATGCGGATCATCCTGGCCCATGGCTACATCGCGCATGTGGTGGACCGCAAGAGCGAGGTCGACGAGAAGAAACGCAATCCGAAGAAGAAGAAGAAGGCCCGTCGCTGGGTGGTCGAAGCACGTCACGGCGGGTTCGACAGGTTCAGGAAACTGCTGGCGCTACGAAAAGCTGGAGCACACCTTCCTGGCTCTCAACTACCTGGCCGCCACATCATCGCCCTACGCAAAATCATCCTGCCGGGTCACCTCATTTACGGATCAGTTCTTAGGGTTGCCTCGGCATGGTCTGCGGCGCTTGGGGTGTGGAAGTTGGAGGCATCACCGGCCCCGTGGGCATGGTGAACAAGGGCTTGGCAGTCGGGGGTGGTGGGTTCTTCATGCGGGCCTCAATCTGGTCCGCGAGTTGTGCCATGTCGCTATTGCCGGGATTCTGGTTGGAATGAAGCCGCGCGACGGCCGCCAACTTCTGCACCTGCGAATCTGGCGCCGCCTCGGCAAGCAGCGGCATCGCCTCGGGCGAAGACAGATAGACCAGGGTCTTGCGCGCATCGGTGCCCGGCTCGCTCAGTTTGGAGACGATGATGTCGTCCATGCTGCGCCCCGTCTTCGCACTTTCGATTGTGGCGCTCGCGCGCAGCCAATCCACATAGCGCAAGGCATCCACGCCCCCGAACTTCCCGACCGCATCATCGAACGGAGGCTCGGTGTCTCGCAGCAGCTTCGCCATGTCATCGGAAGATTTCAGGAATGGCGCGGCGTTGAAGTCCTGGCCGCTATTAAGAGCGTTCGCCAGGACGGAGGAGGCGAGCGGATTCTTCGATGCCCGAATTTCCGCGAGGAACTCCTTTTGCTTCTCTGGTGGCGCGCTTGGGATGAGGTTTGCCATTTCGCGAAAATACGAATCGGTGTCCAGGGCTCCGCTTTTCAGGGCATCCTTCAAAACGTACTCAGTGCCCGGCATATACTCCAGGCCAGCATAATACATGGCTGCATCGTGCGCGACGCTCTTATTGGAATCGGAGGCCATCTTTTTCAATTCGAGCGCGATATCATGATTCGCCCCAGATGTGTTCTCCCGGTTATAAATCGCGGAAAGAATAGAAGTCATTGCGATTTTTTCATCGTCACTCAATTTCCCGCCGCGCAAGAGCCCGAGGGCTAGCGTTGCGGACTGGGGGGTCGCGGAAATGCCCTTCGCGTATATTTCCTCCAACGCGATGCGCCCAGCGATCCCCGTCGTCGGCTTATAGAAGCGCAATGGATTTTGCTCGTCGATCTTCGAGGCCGCAATTGCCACGTTGGCGCGGTACTCGATGGCGCCGTTCGTCGTCGGCGCGCTGTTGTTGACAACCGGGGCCGAGATGGCCTTTGGCTGCGTCGTCGAGAGGCCGGCCTGCGGCGCTTCCAGCCAGTGGTTGCGATACAGAGAGAGAATTCCCGCAACACAAGCCAATCCGAGCAGGGTCCAGTGAATTTTTTTCATACGGTCACCCCCGGAAATTTTTCAGCTTATCAAACATGACTGTAGGAAGTATGGCTCCGATCAGGTCGGAATGTAAGAAAAATATCCATCGTTCGTACGGCAAATTGGAATGTGACTGAATCGGGTTCCCCTTTACATCCGTTTCACCACCGCCAGTGAAGATACTGTAGATATCGAACACGTAGGTATCGCAGCGATATTTCCCTCTCTGCAATGCGTGGGTTGCGTCTGCCGGAAGCGCCGGCATTGCTGCGGTTGAAAGCGTGTAGGTGGCGCCTATTCTCCATATCTGATATGCGCGCATATTCATGGCGGCACGGCTATGCAACACTTGACCGGCGTTGTTTCTGCAATTGACCTCGAAGCAACCCTTGACGTAAAAGAACGGAATGTTCGGGTAGCCCGCGCCCCAGTATGCGGCAGGTCCCTGCGACGCCACTGTTGCCTTGAAATTAGCAACCGACACGTATTGCACGACCAGCAATTCGTTCATCACTTGGTAGATATTGCTTCCGTCGTAATAACCAACATGCCCAGGGAAGGCAATGAAACTCGCAAGGGTGCGGCCTACCACATCGCCCGCCCGTCTCGGTTCCGGCTTATTCAAATCCGGGTCTTGGCCGATATTCCAAAGCGCCTGTCCGTTCCAGTAAATAACGAGATTGCCATCATTCTGAGCCGCGACGTATGCGCCTGGGTGATTTTGCGTAGCTGAATTCCAGACGGCGCCCCACCCGCTGTTGTATACAACAAAATTTCCGTCGCCTTGCATTGGCGCCACATACCCTCCTCGACCGTTGGTGTAGGAGGCCCATCGGACTCCCCCATCGATGGTCCTGTAATAGACGAGGTTGCCATCGCCCTGCATGACGAGTAGGTAGCGACCATCATCCGAATAGATACCTTGGCCCGGATATAGCGAATAGCCCGGTAGCAGGTTGGCGGCGCTACTCAAATTTGCCGCGCAGAACAGAACGATCGAGAGCACGTATCGTACAAAATCATTCACTTTCTTCTCCAGTTGATTTTTTCGTTCTGCCAGCAAGGAAGAACACATGGAGAGTGAATTTTTCGTCCTCGGCGTGTCAATCAGAAGAGTCCAAAAATTCGATTGAATTTTCTATTTAGCACTGTCCACCGGGCGAATGAGCCAGAAGGATCCCGCCAAGTAGTCAGGGTTGATCTTCCATAGCGACAGGGGCAGTCAATACGCCAGTCATGACTTCAGGGTGGTGCTCGCCGGATACGGCATCACCAGTTCGATGAGACGCCTTGATCGACCATGTGCAACTGGAAGGGCCGCAGGTCCTCTGCGGTGGCCGTGTCGGGGGAGTGTTGAAAGAACGAGGCCAATTGCCTCGCTCCTCGACATAGACGGGGACGCACTGTTTGCCAGCTACCGCGGCCTCAGCGACGGACTACCGCGAGAGCGGTTTAGTCCTTGGGCCTAATGCGGTCCTAGCGATTGCTCCGAAGCAGCCGCTCAGGATGCGTCCCTCGATGGGCGGCCAGCAACCGTGAGCACAGCGCGCCGGAGATGCACAGCAACTTTGAACCTGCTGGACAAGTACGACTGTCATAGTTAGTGCGCAAGTGCTCGACGTCGTTGGACCCGAGCGCCCAACAGGCGCGACGCAGTTCCTTGAGGCTGCCAGAACTCGTTGGCAATGTGCAGGGCAAGTGACGAGCGCTTGCGTGACGGGGGGACGCGGGCGGTGTATCCATACGGATTGGGCCCTGGCTGGCTTGGACATTCGGGGCGCGTGCCGAGGACATCGGGTCACAGGGGTGGTTCCGGCCGATCGACGACCGCCGTGACGGATCACGTCGATGGTGTGCTCTGCGCATCGAAATAAAGAAGGAGGCCGAAGGCGGGGGGCATTTGCGGAGCAGCGTACACCGTCGGCATGAGCCGCCCCCGCCTCCATCGTGAGACTCCTTCAACGGGCGTCCTGCACCTTGAGGGCCTTGACGGCCTTGCCCAGCGAACGTATCGCGGCATCGACCGGCTCGGTGCGCCGTTCCAGTTCGGCGTTGAGCACGGCGAGCAGCGCGCGCAATTCTCACGAAACGTGGCGGGTCGGCCGCCAGCGACGAGGCCGACCGTGACAGATTTCCCAAAATGACCCGTCGCGGCTGGCTCCGGCGCGCCGGGCCCACGCCGTAGCCGTGCATGCTACGGCTTCGACTTTGGAAACGGTGTCATGCGCTTTCGCTCGCCCTTCATCCGCCGCCGTTGTTCGCTACGCCTTCGCAGCTCGGTGCGTGCTACCGGCTCGGATCGGGGACTGGCGATTCACGGCAGGCATGCAATGTATTCACCGTGATCGCGTGAGAGTCGGGAGGCATTCACCGTTGAGAATGCCGGTGCCAGTCTTGCACGAATAGTCTCGCTTCGAGAACGCGCTTCTTCTTGTCGTTGCCGGCATGTCTTCTCAATTCAACATCAGTGGCGTCAATTCATGATTACCTTGCGGCAGTTCATTTTTCTCTGCCTGCTGTTCTTGTTTCAGGTCGCGGTATTCGGTTGGATCGAGTGGCGCTGGGGCGCACGGCGGATCGAATGGCGCAAGGTCTTGCTTGCGGACTTGATTGCTGTTCTTTTCTTCGCACTCGTGACGCGGCGCGTGGCGAGCTACCTGAATGTCTGGACAGGCGTCTATGGCCCTTGGCCCGCAGCAATAGGCGCCTGGCCATTCCCCGTGCGGCTGGTGCTTTACCTCTTGGTCGCGGATTTTGGCGCCTACTGGATGCACCGACTGGTGCACCTCAAGCCCCTCTGGCGGGTGCACCGCTGGCACCATTCGCCAACCCACATGTACTGGCTGGCGGGTAGCAGGACCTCCATCCTCCAGCAAGCAATATTCAATCTTCCCTACATCTTTGCGAGCCCGATTCTCGGCGTGTCTCCATTCTGGCTGGCCAATGGGCTGTTCTTCTTCTATGCCATGACCAACGGCTGGATGCACATGAACGTGAGCTGGCGCCTGCGCGGCGTTGACTGGATCCTGGTCACACCGCAAAGCCATCACATCCACCACAGTGACGACCCATTGCACCATGGAAGCAACTTCGGCGTGTTGCTCTCGATATGGGACAGGATGTTCCGAACGTTCACCAGCCCGAAAGACATGCCTCCCGACACGCTGAGGTTTGGCATCGGTGAAAAGGTGCCCATCGCGAAGCTGGCCATTGGCCTCTAGGCAACGGCTTGCCCACGCAGGATGCATGGGTCAACATTGAACGCGGCCAACAGCAAACGTCCGCGTCCTCTTCACCTGTTCCGGTAGAGGGCAGCAGGCAGAATGCGACCGCCAAGACCCGACATTCCCATACGGCCCATGAAGTTCGACACGTTGCCCCAAACCTGCCTCGTCGACAAGACCTTTGCCATTCGCGTTCTGCACGCTTCAGCCCGGCGCGCAAATCACCCTGAAGCTCTGGAGTAGCTTCAACGATGTCGTTCTGTGTTCGAGTGCCACCTTTGCGGCAGATTCAAACGGAGTTGTGGATCTCAGCGGTCACGCACCCGTTTCGGGCTCGTACCAGGGCGTTGATGCGATGGGGCTTTTCTGGTCTCGTGCGCCGGTGCACGGAGACCTTGCCAAGGGCTTCGAGGGCATGAGCAAGGACTCGCTGGTGGCAACGCTCACCGCAGAAGGGCCGGACGGCGCACCGCCCATCTTCCACCCCATAAGGCGCGTTTTCGCCGGTCCCGGTGTTGTTACGCGCGAGGTCAGAGACAGAGGGCTTTTCGGAAAGATGTTTGAGCCCGACCAACCCGGTCCGCGCGGGGCTGTGCTCGTGGTCGGAGGTTCCAACGGAGGATTGGCCTGGTCCCAGGAAATGGCAGCCCTGTTGGCATCTCATGGCTACGCAGCACTCGCGCTGGCGTACTTCAACGCGGAAGGCTTGCCGCAAACGCTCGACCGCATTCCGCTCGAGTACTTCGGCACGGCGCTGCAATGGCTATCAGCACAGACATCCGTCGCGGCGAACAGGATAGGCGTCGTGGGTGTCTCGCGAGGCGGCGAGTTGGCATTGCTTCTCGGTGCGACCTACCCCGAAATTCGTGCGGTGGTCGCCTATGTGCCCAGCGGCATCCTGTGGCCGGCGTACCCTGAAAGCGGGCACGGTGCCTGGACGCTGAACGGGCAGGAAATTCCGTACGCCAGGACGCTTACCTATGAGCAATGGAACAGGGCACTGGCCGACGGGAGCGCACGAGAGGACAGCTTCGACTGGTATTTCATCCCGTTGAAGGATGCCGCGTACGCAAGCAAGGCATCCATTCGGGTAGAGAAAATCAACGGGCCTGTTCTCATGATTACCGGCCTCGACGACAAACTTTGGCCGTCGACCGAACTGACGGAGTTCGCTGTAGAGCGCTTCAAGCAGCACGGCTTCCGCCACCGCGTGGAGCACCTGGCGTACGCGGGCGCGGGACACAGCATTGCTTGGCCAAATGGTCCGACAACGATACTCAGGTCAAAGCATCCAGTGTCGGGGGAGGAAATGGACATGGGTGGAACGCCGGAAGGGACAGCACGTGCGCGACAGGACTCCTGGCCGAGAATGCTCAAGTTCTTACGCGACGCGCTCTTGGATGGCTAGGATTTCTTCAAGCGCTCTGGAGGAGTTCATTTGCCAAACAACTTGGCCGCGTGCTGCCATGTGCGCAGCATGAACCCCGCGCGTTCCACTTCGGCCTGCGCGATCAGCGGCGTTTCTCCCACCGGCTTGCCGTTGGATTCCGCGATCACCTTGCCGATCACCGCACCCTTGGCCACCGGCGCCTGCAGGTCCGGCTTGATCTGCACATTGGTGCTCACTTGCTGGCCGCGCGGCACCGTCACCGTCCAGGGCGAGCCCAGAGCCGCGTCGACAGTGTCGACCTTGCCAAAGCTGACCTTGGCCTTCGTCACGACCGTGTTCGGCTGAATGGGGGTGGCCTTCTCGAAGTTGCTGAAGCCCCACCCGAGCAGCGTGCGCGTCTCGTCGGCACGCGCCTGCGCGCTGTTGGTGTTGAGAATCACCGTGATGAGGCGCATCCCGTTGCGCTTGGACGAAGTGACGAGGCAGTAGCCCGCGTCCTGGGTGTGCCCGGTCTTCAGTCCGTCAACCGTTGGATCGGTGTAGAGCAGGGCATTGCGATTTCCCTGCCTGATATTGTTGTACTTGAACTCGCGTTCCGCGTAGATCGGGTAGTAGTCGGCGCTGTCGCGGATGATCGCACGCGCCAGGATCGCGAGGTCGCGCGCGGATGCCTTGTGCTCCGGGTCGGGCAGGCCCGTCGCGTTCATGAAATGCGTGTGCGTCATCCCGAGGCGCTGGGCTTCGGCATTCATGAGCTTGGCGAAGCCCTCTTCGGAGCCGGCCATATGCTCGGCGATCGCCTTGGACGCGTCGTTGCCCGACTGGACGATGATGCCGCGCAGGATGTCGATCACCGTGGCCTGGCTGTTCAGCGGCAGGTACATGCATGACTCGGTGCTCGAGCCACGGCACCAGGCGTTCTGACTGACCGTCACAAGGTCGTCTTTCTTGAGCTTGCCTGAGCGAAGGGCCTGTTCGACCAGGAAACTGGTCATCATCTTGGTCAGCGAGGCTGGCGGCAGCGGTTCGTCGGGGTTGGCCGAGGCGAGCACCTCGCCGGAGTCGAAGTCCATCAGCAGCCACGCCTTGGCGGGGATGGCTGGCGCGCCGCCGGCGACAGCGGTCTGTCCAGCGACTGGCGCCGAGGCAGGCGCCGCGGCCGCGGGCTTCGCATGGGTTGCACGCTTGGCGGCGTGGGAGGCTGCGAAGGACATCGAACTGGGAACCAGGGCGCCTGCGGCGATTGCGAGGACGACCGGGAGGATGGGGAAAGTCTTGGATTTCATGGGTGCTCAGGGGAAGAACGGAGATTGTGGCGGATCAAGCGTCGATTTTCGTTTCGTGCATAGAGGATCGAAGATCGCAGTGCAAGTTCAGTTAATTTCAGCCGCAACACCTGCACAGAGGCCAGGGCCGGGGTGCCGCATCGATGCAGTTGTCCAAGGCCAAGCCTCGCTCGAACTGAGCGTCAAATCGGCGAGTAGGCACCTGTTCCTCCTGGCCAAGCCGTAAGCACTTCATATCCCTCGGGTGTCACAGCGACCATGTGTTCCCACTGGGCGGACAGAGACCTGTCCTTTGTCACGACTGTCCACCCGTCGGCCAGTTGCCTGGTTTCGCGTTTGCCTGCGTTGAGCATCGGTTCGATGGTGAAAACCATCCCTGGTTCCAACGTGAGCCCTTCCCCGCGCCGCCCGTAGTGCAGCACTTGCAGTTCTTCGTGGTAGACCTGACCAATCCCGTGCCCGCAGTATTCGCGCACCACGCTGAAGTGCTCCCGGTGAGCGACCGACTGAATGGCATGGCCAATATCGCCGAGAGTCGCTCCAGGCTTGACCTGCCGGATTCCAGCCAGCATTGCTTCGTACGTCGTCTCCACCAGGCGCCGAGCCACCACACTGGGGGCTCCGACGAAGTACATGCGGCTGGTGTCGCCGAACCAGCCATCCTTGATGACGGCGACATCGATGTTGATGATGTCGCCCTTCTTCAGAATCTTGTCGGACGAGGGGATGCCGTGACAAACCACCTGGTTGACGGAGGTGAGGATGGTCTTCGGATACCCGAGATACCCCACGTTGGCTGGAATGGCGCCCTGGATATTCACGATGTGCTCGTGGCAGATTCGGTCGAGCGTCTCCGTGCTCACCCCCGGCACCACGTAGGGCTCGACCATGCCGAGAACCTCTGCGGCAAGCCCGCCGGCCCGCCGCGCCATTCTGATGTCCTCGGCGGACTTGATGGAAGTGCCGCGAGCCACTAGTGTTTTCCAGTGGAGGATGCGCGCGGCTTGCCAAGTTGGGCCGTGACAGCCCCGGCGATGTCCAGGCCCCCCGCGAGTTCAGCCCGTATCAGCAGTTGGCAAATTTCTCGGTGGTCCAACTCCGGGTGCATCTCGGTCAGCATGCCGACTCGCATCCAATGCTCTGCCTGTGCATTGATAGACCTGCTAAGGGCGTTCCCCGCCACTCGCAGGTTCTCGTGCATCAGGTCCGAAATCTTTACGATACCCATCAGTGACCTCTATACAAAACGTTTACGAATTATATATTAAATGTATATGTTTTGTATGTCCTGGCGTTGTCCGATGGGATGGGCACGACGAGGCCCTGAAGTCCGCTTTGGCCCCTACCCGAAGAAGGGAGGCCAGTGCGACCCGTCATGCCCGTCGCCGGCGCAGACTGGGTCTCCATCCTCTTACCGGAGCTCATCTTGGAAGCAATTTCGACGTGTCATCGCGAGCCGTGGAACAAGGGCACGCTGGTCGGACAGAAGATTCCCTTCTGGCTCAAGGCCGATGCCTCGCCAAGAACGAGGGTCGGTGGGGCGAGAACGAACTTCGCGGCGCCCTCGCAACAACGTCACCTGAACCACACCGAAGCGCGTGCACGCCAACTTCAGATGCGTCAACAATCCGTAGAGAGGTGGCCCCGGTTATCTGAACGCCGAACTGGCTTCGAAAAGTGGAGCCTGCCCCGCGGGTTTGACATCGGCGCGAGAGTTGTCCACGGCGGCGGGCGGGCGTCGCTTTGCGCGACTTCCATCGTGTCCAGAGAACAACACTCAACGAAAAGCTTCAGATGAAATTTTCACCGACCACCCGCGGAGCGAGCCTTGTAATTTGCCTCCTAGGCCTGTTGGACGCGCAGGCCATCCGCGCAGAAGAATCGAACCCGATCCCGACCGATTCCGCATGGGAACTCACTCTTTCGCCCTATGCGTACCACTTCAGCAGCGACCCGAAACACAAGCCCGCATGGCTGATCGGACTGGAGCGCCAGCGCGCCGACGGCTGGTTGTGGGGCGGCGCCTATTTCAGCAATTCCTTTGGGCAGAAGTCGGGCACCGTGTACGTCGGCTATGTATGGAACAACCTGTTCGATGTGCCGAGTCTCTATGCCAAGCTGGTGGGCGGCCTCATGTACGGCTATGTGGAACCCTACGAAGACAAGGTTCCGTTCAATCACAATGGGTACTCGCCTATCGTCGTGCCGGCCCTCGGATACCGATTGACGCCCAAGGACGCGCTGCAGGTCTCGTTGCTGGGCACGGCCGGAATGATGTTCTCCTACAACCGCCGATTCTGATCGCCGAACGACGCGACCAAAGGGCAGGTTGGACTGGACGGACGAGAGCATTGAGAAGGTCGAGAAACTCCTCGAATACCTTCACCGCCAAGCCCAAAAGGACGAGCCGACAGAGGCTCAAGTGTTCGCCTTTGCCGAGGGATTCGGTAGCTACACTGGACCCGTCGGCAAAATCACTCGCGTGACGCGAGATGTTCGCGCACCGCGGCCACGTGATTGCCGACCTTGGAAATGGTATCCCGCAGCTTCGCCTCAGTGCATCGAAGCTCCTTGCACCAGTACTGCAACTCTAGGGAATCTTCCTCAAGGATCCGACCTGGATCCAGTGGCTGGAAATTGCTCAGGTCATCAGGCATACAGCCTCCTCAGGCAATGTGGCCCTTTATAGGCTTAAGCGAACCGATCTGCAAGGCGGCGCAGAGCACGAGATCCACCCGCCTGAGCGCCGGCTTTCAGCGTCACGAACTTCCACTCCGGGCCCGTTCGGGTCGCTGGTGCGAACACCCCCCAATGAGACCGTTGCTACCTGGCCAGGGCCACCAGCTTCTCTTTGGCACTCTGCAGGAAGCCTCCCCGCTCAACGCCACGCCTCGCCTTGGTTTCACCTTCTGCAATGATTTCGAACGCAGTGGGAGCAGCCAGTTTCCGGCCAAGGTCGTCGCGCATGGCGAGGGCGGCGTGACGCTTGCTGGAAATGACGTGGACCTGGAGGTGCCGGCCAATAGCTGCCGAGACCTTCCGGCAAGCCGCTGACATTGCCACTTCATCAGGGACCTGCTGGCCGTGCACCACAAGCAGTTCAATCGTGGCCTCCTTGCCTTCTCCGAGGATGTAGGCACGAAGAACAGAATCCTTGAACTTTGAACGCAGCATCGTACGGAGGGGTTCCGCGGCAGCGAACGACTTGAGAGCGATAGACCGAAGCTCGTTGTAGAAAACGAATGACATGTTCGCCTCGACCGTCCCAGGTTCGTCGGCCTCCGACTTGTGCCTGGTCAGGATGCCGCTCTTGATGAGATGCTCCTGTGTCCGCTCAACATCGCCGGCATCCAACTTGGCCTTCTTGGCGAGCTCCGCGACGGAAAACTTGCGGGTCGGTGCTGCGAAAACGACCTTCAGCAACTTCTGGACTTCTGGAGCGAGGAGGAAATCTGCGGCACTCATTCTGGCTGGGGACAACTTCTACTACGTCATGTGACCACTGTCCCTTGCCGCATGCGAACACAGGGAGGTCGAGTTTGGTTTTAACATGAAGCGTGTCGCCGCCTCGCGTGTTCGGCATACTGATGTGCCAAAGGCGTTTCCACGCGGCCTCGGCCAAAACCGGCCGCTCGCGGGTCGGGTCACCGACGGTCACCGCCCCGCAGCGATTTGCGCTCGCGCTCAAGCACCCGCTCGTAGAGGCCACCGCCAGGCGCGACAAGGAATACCACCGCGCCGTGTATCAGGAGGCCCAGGCCCCAGCCGAGGAGCGGATACACATACCAGTTCTGCCCGCGCGAGGTAGCCAGCAGAATGAGGAGCAGGTTCACCAGAACGTACACGAACGCATGGATGTACCAGCCCATCTTGGCGCTAGCGCGACGGCGAGCAAGTCGCTCCAGCTGGTCATGGTCGGCGGAGGCGTTTCTCATGGTGCGACCTCGTATGGGGGAAGCAGATTCCTCAAGTGGAACAGATTTTGGCACCGCATGGCTCGCCGCCTGGGTGTGCACCTAGGAGAGCAGCTGTTCGACTGCTGCGCGTGCACACTGACGTTCGCTACACCAACAATCGGCCGGGACTCGAGCAGTCTGTTTCCGTAGGGTCCGTAGATGAATTCGCTCGTTGGGTGGCTCAAAGCTTCCCAAGTGCTTCGCTCTAGATTCACGCGGAGGGTGACAGGCTACAGTCGGCCAAAACCGGACGGTCGAAGCCGTCTTCCAACGACCCGAGGAGCCCACGTGTGTTCTCCCATGTTTTTGTAAGCGTCAGCGATTTCGAGCGCGCCCTGCGCTTCTACGGCGCAGTGATGGACAGTCTCGGTGTCGAGCTGCGCTTCTGCGAGCGAGAAAGGCCATGGGCTGGCTGGCACAGTGCAGGTGGGGCACGCCCCTTCTTCGTCATCTGCAAGCCCCATGACGGACAGCCGCATCACCCCGGAAATGGGCAAATGGTTGCCTTCGCCGCGGCCTCCAGGGAGGCCGTCCGAGCGTCATACCAAATTGCGTTGGAGAATGGCGGCACCCGTGAGGGCCCGCCAGGCCTGCGCCCCCAATACCACGACAACTACTACGGCGCGTACTTTCGCGACCCGGACGGGAACAAACTGTGCGTCGCCTGTCATGCCCCGATGGTCGACGGTGCGTGAAGTCGTCGCAGCCTTGCTTGGGCCACAGAATCCAGCCAAAAGCGGCAGACCTCCATCTATCGCCCCATTTGGACAGATACGTGGTTTCGGCATCGAAAAAGCCTGGCGCCCCCTGGGGTGCACAAGCAAAACTCATGAAAATTTCTCTCGAGCCTCCGAGTCAACCCGAAGTGTTGCAACTCATTGAGAATTTGGATGCCTTCCAAAAGCCCCCTCTATCCTGCCGACAGCCATCATGGAATCAGCGATGAAGCGGAAATCGGTCGGCTCCACAAATTTGAGGAGATTTCAGCCGCGGCAATGTGTGGGTCAGGAGTGAGCCATTTGGTCGTGGCAGTTCCTGTGGCAGGATGCGGCGCAGGAGTGGTCACCCATGGCCGACCCGCAACGCGGCTTGTGACAGAGTCGCGCCTCATGGCCAAGCAGTGCCGCACGCCTAAGGAGCGCCGGTTTTCACGTCACTGCCACTGGCGTCATCGGCTGAATGCCCATGGAGGGAAAACGCAGATGCATCAAGGGCTTGGTCCAGCCGCATGCGAGCCTGTTCCCCAGGCGAGAGGCGTGATACGCGGCGTCGGCGCGCCGCATAGAACGACTTGGTTTCACACATAGACCGGGTCGCCATGTCGCCACCTTACCTAGGCAGCTGTCTGTGCGGCCAGATCAAGTTCCAACTGACCGCCGAGCCACTCACGTTCTATGCTTGCCATTGCACGGACTGCCAGCGCCGCTCAGGAGGTGCACTGCTTCTGTCCATGTGGGTCCATCGCGAATCACTTGAATTGCTGGAAGGCACGCCTCTGTTGGTTTCATCAGTCGCCGGTGACAGGCGAGAACGAAAGAACAAGGTGTGTCCGGCATGTGAAGTTCGCCTGTGGTCTGAGCCAGTCAATCGGCCAAAGCTTGCGATTCTCCGGCCAGGCACGCTACAGCTGGCCAAAGACTTCACACCCATTGCCCACCAGTTCGTACGCAGCGCGCTCCCGTGGTTTGTTTTCCCAGAAGGTGTCGCACGCTATGAAACCTCACCCGATCCCGCTGAGCTTGTTCGCTTGTGGCGTGAGGCTCGAGTCACTTCACCTCCGCGTGGCGAACCCTGACCCTTCCATCGACAGGACGACTTGCGACTGGCGCATATGCAAAAGTGCAAAACAGGGCTGGGCCGCTCTCCGAAGGTGACTAGGTGCCAGACCCGAAACGATTTGAAGCTGCTCGAGTCGCGCAAGAATCGACCTTCAAATCAATGGTGAAAATTATTGATACTCTGGCTCGTCAGAATGCCAAAGGCCAGCGACTTACAACTTACTGCGAGCAATGAAGAACTTTCGAACTGCTATTGCGTTGTGCGTCGGGTCCTTCATTGCCGCGACTGCGTCGTTGGCGCAAGTCTCACAAGAGCCTGCTTCCGCCTCGGCAGTCGACGCGGCGAATGCGTCGGTGATGCAGGCTTGTGCCTTGGCCCCGGTGCAGGACAGCACGTGTCCGACAGAGGCAACATTTGGGGTTTTTCGCAAGTTGCCCAAGGACAGCAAGGGCATTCCATTGCGTTTCGAACAGTCTCATGTCGTGCCTTTGGCGAACAATCTGCTCTAAGGTTTCGCTGTTCGCATGAACAAGGGAAGCGGAAAAGTACGAGTGCTCGCACGCATCACCGGGCCCGAGGCCCCCAGGAAAATTTTTCTTCGGGACCGTGCGGGTAGTTCAGGGGACGGCCGCTCTCATTCCTGCGACCTAACGCTCAACGTGCTCGACGGCTTTATCTATGGAGCAATGGTCACTGCGCCGGGCGATCCGATTGGTCCTCACTCGATGATCGTGTGGGTAGAAGACTGGCAGCCACTGGCGTTTGAATTCGAGGTGGTGCCAACGGATAGCAATCTACAGTGACCATCGAATCAGAACCGGCACCGCCCGGCCCCCTCACCGCTCCTCGAACAACTCCCGGATCACCTGCCGCAGCCACCGGTTCGCCGGGTCCGCCTCGAAACGCTTGCTCCAGTGCAGCGACACGGTGAAGTCGCGCAGCGGAAAGGCCGGCTCGACGAGCGTATAGCCGCCCTCTTGCGCGAAGCCGCGCGCGATGTTGCGCGGCATCACGACCGCGAGGTCGGTCGCCCGCACGATGGCCGGCAGCACCATGAAATGCTCCGCCGTGAGGCGCACGCGGTCTTCGAGATTCATCAACTGCAGGATGCGCAGCGTCTCGGCATGCGTGCGCACGGCGACGTACTCGAGGGTCTGCAGCGCCTCCAGCAGCGCCTGGCTGTTGCGCCGCCCGCGCGTGAACGGATGGCCCTTGCGCAGCAGCACGATGTACCGATCCTTCAGCAGCGCCGCGCGCTGGGTGTCGCCGACCTTCGGCAGGAATCCGAAGGCGAAGTCGATGCGGCCGTTGTCGAGCGCAGGCGCAATGTCCGCCGGCTGCAGCGGCTGGGTCTCGAGCCGAACACCGGGCGCGATGTCGCCCAGCCGCGCCATCAGCGGCGGCAGGAAGCGCCCCTCCCCGATGTCGCTCATGTGGATGCGGAAAACCTTGCGCGAGGCGGCCGGCTCGAAGCGATCGGGCTCGTTGAGCGCTTCCTCCAGCGTGCCCAGTGCCGACTGCACCGCGGCCGCCAGCCGGTCGGCGCGCGGCGTCGGCGCGACGCCCCCCGGCGCCCGCGTGAACAGCGCGTCTTTCAGCAGCAGGCGCAGCCGGCCCAGGCCGTGGCTGGCGGCAGGCTGCGTGAGGCCCAGCGACTCGGCCGCCCGGCTCACGCTGCGCGCCCGGTAGACCGCGTCGAACAGCCGCAGCAGGTTCAGGTCGATGGCATCGATATGCATGGCATTCATGTTACTTAGTTCGATTATTTTATTGAAGCCGGAGCTACGCGCCCGCACACTTCGGGCGGCCCCGGGCCACCCCACAAGAAGGAGACACAAGATGACCCCGATCCGTCGATGCGCGGCGCTCGCCGTGCTGTGCTTTGCGACGACCGCCGCCTGGGCCCAGCAACCACCGGCCGAGGAACCCGGTTGGGCCAAGGGCCGGCCGAAGACGGACGCCGCGGCCCGCATGGCGCCGGTGCCGGCCTTCCCGATCCCGACCGCGGCCGATCAGCTGCCGACGGCCAGATTCAAGCTGCCGCCGGGCTTCAAAGGTCGAGACCTGGGCCTCGGGCGTGCTCGACGCGCGGGCACTGCGCCAGGGCGCCAAGGGCAATGTGTTCGTGAGCACGCTGTTCGTCGGCAACAAGGTCTATGCGATCCCCGAGAAGGGCAAGCATGACCCGAAGACCCTCATCGACAGGCTGGGGCAAGAACTGCGACGACTACGCCAAGCCGGCCGCGCTGCTCGGACCGCATGCCGGCTCGCTCGGCCTGACCTTCTACCGCGGCAAGATGTTCCCGCCCAAGTACCAGGGCGCGATGTTCATCGCCCGCCACGGCCCCTGGAACCGCACCCTCAAGTACGCCGACATCGCGGTCGCCTGGCCCGACGGCAAGGGCGGCGCCCGGGTCGAACCCTTCATGACCGGCTTCGTCGAGAACAACGCCTACCTGGGCCGGCCGGTCGACTTCCTGGTGCTCAAGGACGGTTCGATGCTGGTGAGCGACGACCACGCCGGCGCCATCTACCGCATCAGCTACGGCGGCCGATGAAGAGAGCGGCAAGACACGCGATCACCGTTGCGACCACCCTGTTCTGGCTCGCGGCGCTGCCCGCCGCTGCCCAGGGCGGCAAGCCGGGCGCCCCGGGCGACTACGGCCTGCGCTTCGCGGCGCTGTGCGCGGCCTGCCACGGCGCCAACGGACGCAGCGACCTGCCGGGCACGCCGGCCCTGGCGGGGCAGCATTCGTTCTACGCGATCACGCAGCTCTTTCTGTTCCGCGAGGGCCGGCGCGCCAATGAAGCCATGTCCGCCGTCGCCAAGACCTTGAACGACACCGACCTGCGCGGCTTCTCGGACTTCATCGCCACGCTGCCGGCGGTGCCGGCCGCGCCGCCGGCCACGCCGAGCGATGCGGCGCGCATGCTGCGCGGCCAGTCGCTGGCGCAGGCGCATCGCTGCGTGAACTGCCATGGCGCGGACTTCAGCGGCGGCCAGCAGGTGCCGCGCCTCGCACAGCAACGGGAGGACTACCTGCAGCTGACGCTGCGCGAATTCAGCTCGGGCAAGCGCCCGGGCTACACGCAAGCCATGGGCGCCGCGCTGAGCGGCATTCCCGTCGCCGACCTCGACACCCTCGCCTACTACATCGCGCGCTTTCCCGGCGCCATCACCCCGCCCCCCGGCAAATAGGAACCCGTCTCTTGGAAGTCTCATTCAGCAAGGAAATCGAGGCGCTGCGCCTCGGTGCCGGCGACACCTTTCACGGCGAGGGCATCCTCGCGATCACCAAGGGACTGCTGCAGTCCGGCGTGGCCTACGTCGGCGGCTACCAGGGCGCGCCGGTCTCGCACCTGCTCGACGTCATGGTGCAGGCCAAGCCCTACATGGACGAGCTCGGCGTGCACGTCGAGGCCTGCTCCAACGAGGCATCGGCGGCGGCGATGCTCGGCGCCTCGATCCACTATCCGCTGCGCGGCGCCGTGACCTGGAAGTCGATCGTCGGCACCAACGTGGCGGCCGACGCGCTGTCCAACCTGTCGTCGCCGGGCGTCAAGGGCGGCGTGCTGATCGTGGTCGGCGAGGACTACGGCGAAGGCGCTTCGGTGATCCAGGAGCGCACGCACGCCTACGCGCTCAAGTCCAGCATGTGCCTGCTCGACCCGCGGCCCGACCTCGGGGTGATGGTGAACATGGTCGAGCACGGCTTCCGGCTCTCCGAGACCTCCAACATGCCCTGCATGATGGAGCTGCGCATTCGAACCTGCCACATCCGCGGCAGCTTCGAATGCAAGGACAACCTGCCGCCGCCGGTCTCGACCCGGGCGCTGATCGAGGAGCCGGCCGGCTTCGACTACATGCGGCTCGCGCACCCGCCCGTCACCTTCCGGCACGAGAAGCTCAAGGGCGAGGAGCGGCTGCCGGCCGCGCGCCGCTACATCGCGGAACACAAGCTCAACGAGCTGATCCCCGGCACCCATGCCGACCTCGGCATCGTGGTGCAGGGCGGCCTCTACAACGCGCTCATCCGCAGCCTGCAGCAGTTGGGCCTGGCGGATGCCTTCGGTGCCACCGACATCCCGCTGCTGGTGCTCAACGTCGCCTATCCGCTGGTGCCCGACGAGGTCGCGGAATTCTGCATCGGCAAACGCGCGGTGCTGGTGGTGGAAGAAGGGCAACCCGAGTACATCGAGCAGGAGATCGCGACCCTGCTGCGCCGGCGCGACATCCAGACGCCGCTGCACGGCTGCGACATGCTGCCGGCCGCGGGCGAGTACGGTGTCGAGGTACTGGCCACCGGCCTCGCCCAGTTCGCGCAGCGCTACCTGCCCGACCATGCGCACGACTCGGCCAGGTCCTGGCTGGCCGGCAACAACGACCGCCGCGCCGCCGTGGCGACGAAGCTCGACGCCCCGCTGCCCAGCCGGCCGCCGAGCTTCTGCATCGGCTGCCCCGAGCGGCCGGTGTTCGCGGCGCTCAAGCTGGCGCAGCAGGACAGCGGCCCGGTGCACATCGCGGCCGACATCGGCTGCCATGCCTTCGGCACCTTCGAGCCCTTCTCGATGGGGCACTCGATCCTCGGCTACGGCATGAGCCTGGCCAGCCGCGCCGGCGTGTCGCCGATGATGCAGCGGCGCGCCCTGTCGATTATGGGCGACGGCGGCTTCTGGCACAACGGCCTGCTCACCGGCGTGCAGAGCGCGCTCTTCAACGGCGACGACGCGGTGCTGCTGATCTTCAAGAACGGCTACACCTCGGCCACCGGCACGCAGGACATCATCTCGACGCCCGACGACGACATCAAGGAGCGTGCGGTCGACAAGCAACAGAGCCTGGTCGACAAGAACCAGACCATCGAAGCCACGCTGAAGGGCCTGGGCGTGCAGTGGCTGCGCACGGTCCACACCTACGACGTCGACAAGATGCGCAAGACGCTCAACGACGCCTTCACGAGCGACTTCAACGGCCTCAAGGTGATCATCGCCGAGGGGGAATGCCAGCTCGAACGGCAACGCCGCATCAAGCCCTGGATCGCCGGCCTGCTGAAGCGGGGCGAGCGCGTGGTGCGCGTGAAGTACGGCGTCGACGAGGATGTCTGCAACGGCGACCACGCCTGCATCCGGCTCTCGGGCTGCCCGACGCTGACGATCAAGGACAACCCCGATCCGCTCAAGGTCGACCCGGTGGCGGTCGTGATCGACGGCTGCGTCGGTTGCGGCCTGTGCGGCGCCAACGCGCATGCCGCCACGCTGTGCCCGAGCTTCTACCGCGCCGAGGTGGTGCAGAACCCGAAGTGGCACGAGCGCCTGCTGCATGGCCTGCGCGGGGCCATCGTGCGCGCATTGCAACCGGCATGACGACGATGAACACGAACCAACAACGCCCCATCACCCTGCTGATCTGCGCGCTCGGCGGCGAAGGCGGCGGCGTGCTGACCGAATGGGTGGTCGACACCGCGCGCCACGCCGGCTATGCGGCGCAGAGCACCTCGATCCCCGGGGTCGCGCAGCGCACCGGCGCCACCACCTACTACGTCGAGGTCTTCCCGGTGCCGCTGGCCGAACTCGGCGGCCGCCAACCCGTGTTCAGCCTGAGCCCGGTGCCGGGCGCGCTGGACGCCCTCGTGTCCTCCGAACTGCTCGAGACCACGCGCCAGATCGGCAACGGCATGAGCACGCCCGAGCGCACCGTCGTCATCACCTCCTCGTCGCGCACCCTGACCACCGCCGAGCGCATGCAGCCCGGCGACGGCCGCGCCGACGCCGCACGCCTGCTCGATGTGGTGAAGGCGTTCAGCCGCGAGCACCACGTGTTCGACATGGGCGCGGTGGCGCGCGAGGCCGGCACGGTGGTCAGCGCCGTGATGCTCGGCGCGATCGCGGGCAGCGCGCTGTTCCCCTTTCCGCGCGCGGCCTACGAGCGCGCGGTGCGCGGCGGCGACGCCGCGCAGAAGCCGAGCCGGATGGCCGCCGCCAGCCTGCGTGGCTTCGCGAAGGCCTTCGACACCGTGAACACGCCGCGCGAGCAGGCCGCCCTGGTCTCGCGCCTGTTGGCCACGACGGCCAACGACGACGCGCGGCCGCAGCCGCTGCCGCCGGCCGTGGCCGCGCAGTTTCCCGCGCCGGTGCACGAGCTGCTCGCGCTCGGCCATGCGCGCGTGCTCGACTACCAGGACGCCGGCTACGCCGCGCTCTACGTGCAGCGCCTGGCCCAGGTGCTGGCCGCCGAGCGCGCGGCCGACCCGGCGGGCGCCCACGGCTTCGCGGTCACGCGCGAGATGGCACGCTGGCTCGCGCTGTGGATGGCCTTCGACGACATCGTGCGCGTGGCCGAGCTCAAGAGCCGCGCCAGCCGGGCGCAGCGCGTGCGCGGCGAGGTCAAGGCCACGGAAGACGACATCGTCAAGGTCTACGACCACTTCAAGCCCGGTGCGCCCGAGTTCGCGGCACTGCTGCCGGCCTCGCTGGCCCATCGCGTGACCGCCTGGGACCGGCGCCGCAAGACGCCCTGGGCGATGCCGCTCAAGGTCGGCAGCCATTCGGTGTTCGGCATGGCCGCGCTGCGCCTGCTGGCCTCGCTGCGCTGGCTGCGCAAGCGCGGCAACCGCTTCGCCGAGGAGCAGGCGCTGATCGGCCGCTGGCTCGATGCCGTGGTCGCCGGCACCCGCACCGACTGGCGCCTGGGCCACGAGATCGCGCTGTGCGGCCGCCTCATCAAGGGCTACGGCAGCACCAACGAGCGCGGCAAGAACAACCTGCTGCACGTGATCGACCACCTGGCGACGGCACCGCTGCCCGATGGCTCGCCTTCAGCGCGCGCTGCGGCGATCGCCGCGGCGCGCGAGGCCGCGCTGGCCGACGAGGCAGGCCACGCGCTCGATGCCGCGCTGGTGCGCCACGGTGCGCCGCCGCGCCCGGTCAAGGCGCAGCCGATCCGCTGGATGAAGCGGCCGCCGCAGTCCGCGGCGGGCCATCGCACCTGAACGCGACCGGACGCCGGACAGGCCGGCCTCTGATCAGAAATCTACAAACAGGAGACTCCCCATGAAAGAAAACGAACCCCGCTTCCGGCGCCGCATCCTGCCTGCCTGCGCCTTCCTGGCCCTTGCGCTGGCCGCGCCAGCCGCTGCGCTGGCGCAGTCCTGGCCGAGCAAGCCGGTGAAGATCCTGGTCGGCTTTCCACCCGGGGGCGTGGCCGACATCATGGCGCGCACGGTCGCTCCGCTGATGTCGGAAACGCTCGGCCAGCCGGTGGTGGTCGAGAGCCGTGCCGGCGCCAACGGCAACGTGGCCGCCGATGCGGTGGCCAAGTCGCCCGCCGACGGCTACACGCTGGCGCTGACCAGCACCGGCATCGAATCGGTCAATCCCTTCCTGTTCCGCAAGATGCCCTTCGATCCCGACAAGGACCTGGCACCGGTCGCCGCCACCGGCCGCATCCAGCTCTTCCTCACGACCCGGCCGGGGCTGGCCGCCAACGACGTCGATGCCTTCGTGCGCTACGCCAAGGCCAACCCAGGCAAGCTGTCCTTCGGCTCCGCCGGCTCCGGCAGCACGCCGCACCTGGTGGGTGAACTCTTCAAGCAGAGCGCCGGCATCTACGCCGTGCACGTGCCCTACCGCGGTGCCGCGCCGGCGCTGCAGGACCTGCTGGCGAACCAGATCGATTTCTTCTTCGATCCCGGCATCTCGTTCGCGAACGTGCGCGCCGGCAAGCTCAAGATGCTGGCGGTGGCCAGCGGCCAGCGTTCACCGCTGTTCCCCGAGGTACCCACGCTGGCCGAGCGCGGCTACAGGAATATGGACTACGACACCTGGTTCGGCCTGTTCGCACCGGCTGCCACGCCCCCGGAAGTACGGCTTCGACTGAACGCGGCAGTCAACAAGGCGCTGGCCAACGAAGCCGTGCGCAACCGCTTCCGCGAACTCGGCGGCGAGGCAACGCCGATGACGCCCGAGGCCTTCAAGTCGGTGGCGCACAAGGAAGCCGTCGTGTTCAGCCAACTCATCAAGGACCGCAACATCCAGGCGGACTGAGCCGTCGTGACAGTGGCCGCACCTTTTGCACAATCATCGATATGAGCATTGAAGTCATTCACACGGTCCGCGTCGAATTCGGCGACTGCGACCCCGCCGGCATCGTCTGGTTCCCGAATTTCTTCCGCTGGATCGACGCCGCCTCGCGCCACTTCTTCGCCGAGCGCGGCGTGCCGCGCTGGGAAGAGACCACCAAGACCCTCGGTGTCATCGGCACGCCCCTGGTCGACACGCACACGCGCTTCGTCAAGAGCGCGAGCTATGGCGACACCTTGCAGATCGCAGTCTCGATCCCCGAGTGGCGCGAGAAGAGCTTCGTGCAAACCTACCGGGTGACACGCGGCGAGGACCTGATCCTCGAATGCGAGGAGGTGCGCATCTTCGCGGCGAAGCGCGAGGGCGGAGGCATCCGTGCAGTGCCGATCCCGCCCGAGATCCAGCGGCTCTGCGAGTAGACAAGCCAGGGCCTAGCGTGCGCCATACCTCGTTTGGCGGACGATTTGCGCCGCCGCGGCGTGTCCAATGCCTGGAGACGACCGGAGACTGCGCATGACCAAGCTCGCCCTGTGCATCGGCATCAACAACTATCCCGGCACCGACATGGACCTGGCGGGCTGCGTCAACGATGCCAACGACTGGGCCGCCGAACTGTCGGCACGCGGCTTCAGCGTCAGCAAGCTGCTCGACGAGCAGGCCACCAAGGCCGGCATGATCGCGGGATTCCGGCGCGTGATCGGACAGGCCGCCGGCGACGACGTCGTGGTCATCACCTATTCGGGCCACGGCACCTACCAGTACGACACCGACGGCGAAGAGGCCGACGGCCTCGATGAGGCCCTGTGTCCGCACGACATCCGGGCTATCGGCGCCGCGCTGACCGACGACGAGATCCATGCCATCTTCAAGAGCCGCCAAGACGGCGTTCACCTGGTGCTGATCTCCGACAGCTGCCACTCGGGCACCGTGAACCGGGCGCCGCCGGACAGCGGCGACCAGGAGGCCGGCCGGATGCCGCGCTTCATGCCGATGCGCACCTGGATGCCCGAGGCGCGCCTGGCCACCGCGGGGCCGCAGGGCGCGGCGGTGCCGAAGAAGGGCAGGCACGGCGCCTCCTCGGCCTTCGCGACGGAACCGGAAGATGACGTCGGCGACGTGCTGCTGGCCGGCTGCGAGGAAGGCGAAGGCCACTTCAGCTACGACGCCAGCTTCCAGAATCGCCCGAACGGCGCCTTCACCTTCTACGCATTGAAGGCCCTACGGACGCTGCCCGCGGGCGCCAGCTATGCCCAGTGGCACAAGGCGCTGGCCGACGACCTCCCCTCCACGCGCTATCCGCAGAAGCCGCAGATCCAGGGCCGCAGCGAATCCACGGGACGCGCGATCTTCAGCTGAGGCAACGCCATGGCCGAAGCGATCGTGCTGCAGATCACCGGACGCAGGAGCGACCAGCCCGAGGTCCCTTCCTTGCTGCGATCGACCACCGCGAATCGCTCCGTCGGCGCCGACCGCACGCCCGATCCCTTCCTGCCGCCGGGCCTGCTCGAAGCCAAGGCCGGCATCGACCTCGCCGGCGGGGTGCGCGGCCTGCCCGAAGGCGCCAGCGCCGAACTCGAAACCGATGGCGACCAGGTGCTGGTGATCGAGCTGGCCGACGGCGGCACGCTCATCACCAGCCCCGCGGGCCTGAAGGCAGCACTGCTGCGCAACCGGCCGGACCTGGTCGATGCCGCAGGCCGCATCCTCTTCGACCGCCTGAACGCCGAGGGCGCGGTGCTGGAGCGCGGCGTGTTCACCGGCATCGCCGGCAACCTGGTCAGCCAGGTGATCGCGCTGGCCGTGGGCCGGGACCCGTTGATCGACGCGGCGCAGGCCCGGCTGGCCGAGCTCATGCCCGCCAAAGGCAAGGACAAGCCCGCGGGCCTCGACGGCATCGGCGTCAGCTGGCTGGGCACCAAGGCCCTGATGTGGGCGATCGAGGAGCGGCTCGCTCGCCCGGCCGGGCATCTCTACCGCTGGGAGGACGGCGGCGGCACGCTCGAAGGCGGTGTCGCGGACGACACCGCGCGGATGGTCGATGCCGACGGCACACCCCGACCGGCACTGGTCTTCATCCACGGCACCGGTTCCAGCACGCTGGGCAGCTTCGGCGACCTGCAGCGCAGCGATCGCGGGCTCTGGGCCCGGCTCGAGAGCCGATTCCCGGGCGGCATCTACGGCTTCGAGCACCGCACGCTGTCGGAGAGCCCGATCGAGAACGCGCTGCAACTCGCCGCCGCCCTGCCGCGCGGCGCCCGCGTCAGCCTCGTGACCCATTCGCGCGGCGGCCTGGTCGGCGACCTGCTGTGCCTGCAGGACATCGACCGGCACATCGAGAGCTACAGCTTCGCCTTCCCGGGCGTCGGCGACGCCCAGGGCCGCGAGACCGCAGTGCGCAAGGAGCTGGACCGCGCGCATGCCGAGCATCGCGACCAGTTGCGCGCGCTGTTCGCCCTGCTGCGCGACAAGTCGCTGGTGGTCGAGCGCTATGTGCGCGTCGCCAGCCCGGCGCAGGGCACCCGGCTCGCGAGCGGCAACTTCGACGTCTTCCTGTCAGGCCTGCTGACGCTGATCGGCCGCGTGCCCTACTTGTTCGGCAACCCGCTGTACTCCGCGTTCAAGCGGGTGGTGATCGAGATCGCGAAGAACCGCACCAACCCGCACCTGGTGCCGGGCCTCGAGGCGATGCTGCCCGACTCGCCGATGGCCGCGCTGCTGCGCGACGCGGCGGTGCAGCCCGGCATCCGCATGGCGCTGGTCGCCGGCGACATCCAGGGCGGCAACCTGCTGATGCGCATGGGCGTGCTGCTGACCGACTTCCTGCTGTTCGAGAACACCGACAACGACCTGGTGGTCGACACCGCCGCCATGCTGGCCGGCGTGGCCGCGAAAACCCGGGCCCGGGTGCTGTTCGACCGCGCCGCCGACGTCTCGCACTTCAACTACTTCAGCAACCTCGAGACCCGCAGCGCGCTGCGCGACTGGCTGGTGGAAGACCAGCCCGAAACGCTCGACGCCTTCCGGGCGATCCCGGCCGGCTTCAGCAGCCTCGATGCGGCAGGCATCGGCAAGTCGCGCGGCATCGCCGTCGCGGACCGGCCGGTGGTGGTGGTGCTGCCGGGCATCATGGGCACCTGCCTCGATGCCGACGGCAAGCGGGTCTGGCTCGATCCGCTCTTGCTGGCCGCCGGCGCGCTGCGGAGCATCGCCTTCGGCGCCGAGCGGGTCACGGCCGGCGAACTGTTCGGCAGGACCTATGGCGACATCTGCGAGCACCTGGCGGACAGCCATCGGGTGCTGCCCTTTCCCTACGACTGGCGCCAGCCCCTCGATGTGCTGGGCGAACGGCTCGGCGCCTTCCTCGAGCTGCTGCTGAAGCAGACCGCGCAGCCGGTACGCCTGCTCGCGCACAGCATGGGCGGGCTGGTGGTTCGGGCCTGCATCTATCGCCGCCGCGACGTCATGGACACCCTGATGCGGCGCGACGGCGCGCGCCTGGTGATGGCCGGCACGCCGCACCAGGGATCGCATTCGATGGTCGAGAACCTGCTGGGCAAGGGCAATGCGCTGCGCGCGCTGGCGCGGCTCGACTTCCGCCACGACATGCAGGACGTGCTGGACATCGTGGCCGGCTTCCGCGGCGCGCTGCAGCTGCTGCCGAGCCCGGGCTTCGTCGACACCTTCCAGGGCCAGCCCGAAGGCGGCGAGCCCCAGCAGTACTGGGACGCCGAGGCCTGGAAGAAGCTCAAGGCCCTCAACACCGACCTCTGGTTCGGCGACCGGCGCTGTGGCCAGCCCGATGCCGACACGCTGGCCTCGGCCGGCTGGCTGTGGACCGAAGACGCCAAGGCCGGCACCGGCGCGGTGCCGAGCCTGCCCGCCGACTACCAGGCCAAGGCCATCTACGTCTTCGGCATCGCGCCCGACACGCCCTGCGGCCTGCGGCTCGAGGACCGCGGCGGCAGCCGGCGCCTGCGCATGGTGTCGACCACCCGCGGCGACGGCACCGTGACCTGGGATTCGGGACGCATCGGCAACATCGGCAGCTTCTACTACCTGCCGGCGGTGCATGGCGACCTGCTGTCGACCGCCGACGGCTTCGCGGCCCTCGGCGAGCTGCTGGTCGGCGGCACCACCGCCCGGCTCGATCGCCATCCGCCGGCCACGCGCGCAGCCGGCCCCGAACGCCCTCGCAGCTACGACCCGGGGCCACCGGACGCGATCGACGACATCCACCTGGCGGCGGCGGTGGTCGGCGGCACGCCCGGCAGCGACATGAAGCCGCGCGCCAGGCTGCGGCTCGAGGTTCGCCTGAAGGCCATGGACCTGCGCTTCCTGGCCTGCCCGATCCTGGTCGGCCACTACGAGAACGACTCGATGGCCGGCACCGAGGCCCTGATCGACACCGAGCTGATGGACGGCCAGCTGGCCCAGCGCAAGGCACTCGACCTCTACGCCGGGCCGCTGGGCACCGCCGCCGTCGTACTGCGCGCGCCGAGCGCGCTGGACCGCCGGCGCGGCGTGCTCACCGGCGCGGTGGTCACCGGCCTCGGCCGCTACGAGGGCAGCCTGAGCCAGGACTCGCTGATGCTCGCGGTGCGCGCGGGCGTGCTGCGCTACCTGCTGCAGGTGGTCGACGTGATGGGCCGCGAGGACCGCGAGGTGCCGCTGGCGACGCTGCTGCTGGGCTACAACTCCTCGGCCAACCTGACGATCGCGGCCTCGGTCGAGGCGCTGGTGCGCGGCGTCATCGATGCCAACGAGAAGTTCAAGCGAACCACCGGGCTGTCGGTGCGCGTGGCGCGGCTCGACATCGTCGAGCTCTACCTGGACACAGCGATCACCGCGGTCTACGAACTGCGGCAGCTGGCGCCGCGGCTCGCGGCCACGGCCGCCGCCAAGGACACGCTGCTCGCCTGCAGCGCCGAGCTGGTGCAGGGCATCGGACTGCGCCAGCGCCTGTTCGACATCCGCGGCGCCAGCTACTGGCCGCGGCTGATCGTGACCGACGCCGACGACCCGCCCGGCGGCGCGCGGCCCGAGGGCGCGACCCGGCTCGCCAACCGGCTGCGCTTCCTCTACGTCGGCCAGCGGGCGCGGGCCGAGACCGTGGTGCAACAGCGCCAGCCGAGCCTGATCGAGACCCTGGTGCGCCAGCAGATCAGCCAGACCCGCTGGAACTCCGACTTCGGCCGCATGCTGTTCCAGCTGATCGTGCCGCCGGAGTTCAAGGACGCCGCGCGGCAGTTGCAGCGCATCGTGCTGGTGGTCGACGGCGCCACCGCGAACCTGCCGTGGGAGCTGATGCTGACCGATCCGCTGTTCACGCCCGAGGCCCGCAGCGACGGCCCGCTGCTGCCGCTGGCGCTGTGCACGCCGGTGGTGCGGCAGCTCTCCTCGACCGCCTTCCGGCGCGACGTGCGCCAGAGCCTGGCGCACAACGCCTATGTGATCGGCAACCCCTCGGTGCAGGGCTTCGGCGCGGCCTTTCCCGACCCGGCCAACCCCGAGCGCAGGGACCCGGACGCGCTCGCCGGCGCCGAGGTCGAGGCGACCGCGATCGCCGCGCTCTTCGCCAACATGGGCTACGACGTCAGCCGCGCGATCGGGGACCACAACCTGGCCGCCGACGTGCTGGCCAAGCTCTACCGCAAGCCCTACCGGATCCTGCACGTGTCGGCCCACGGGGTCTTCGACCAGCTGCACGCCGACGGCCTGCGCCGCAGCGGCGTGGTGCTCTCGGGCGGCCTGCTGATCACCGCGGCCGAGATCGCGGCCATGGAATCGGTGCCGGAGCTGGTGTTCCTCAACTGCTGCCACCTCGGGCAGATCGACGCCGGCGCTCCGGCCGGGCCCACGGTGCGCGACGGCAACAAGCTGGCCGCCAGCGTGGCGCGCGAGCTGATGGACATCGGTGTGCGCTGCGTGGTGGTGGCCGGCTGGGCGGTCGACGACCAGCTGGCGCAGCAGTTCGGCGAGGTCTTCTACCAGGCCCTGCTGCAGGACCGGCGGCCCTTCGGCGATGCCGTCTTCGAGGCACGGCAGGCGCTCTGGGCCGCCCGATCCGACAACGTGACCTGGGGTGCCTTCCAGGCCTACGGCGACCCGCTCTGGCGGGCCGAGACCGACGCCGACGGCGCCGCCGGCGCGTCGAAGGACGGCAGCGCCTTCGTCTCGCTCGACGAGATGCTCGACGAGCTGGCCCGCGCACGGGTGGAGGCCTCGCGCCGGCCCGACCGCGCGCTCGAGAGCGACCGGCAGGCCCGCATCAGGGCCATCGAGGAGGCGCGCGACAAGCGCTGCCCGCCGGCCTGGCTGCGGCTGCCGGCGCTGCAGTCCGCGCTCGGCGCCACCTGGCGCGACCTCGGCTGCCTCGAGCAGGCGCAGCAGGCGCTGCTGGCCGCGATCCAGTCGGTCGACCCGCAGGGCCGGGTGCCGATCCGCGACATCGAGCAGCTGGCCGCGGTCGAGATCGAGCTCGGTGCGGCGCGCGCCGAGCAGGACATCCACCGGATCCGCGCCGATCGGCAAGGCGGCAAGCAGCGCAGCCCGCGGTCCGGCCCCGAGGGCCTGTCGCTGATCGAACACGGCATCGAACGGCTGCTGTCGCTGGACAAGCTGGTGTCGAACGCGGGCCTCTTGCATTCCGGACCGGTGGCAACCCTCAACGCCGACCGCTTCGCCCTGCTGGCCGGCGCCCACCAGCGCCGGGCCGTGGTGTTCGCGCAGCGGCTGCTGCGCCTCGACGCCAGCGCGGCCCAGCGAGCCGAGTGGCGGGACGCGATGGCCGAGGCGGCCGGCGCCGGTCTGCAGGCCTACGCGCAGGCGCAGGGGGTGGCGGGCGACGACGGCTTCAGGCCCTGCGACGCCTTGCACGGCCTGGCGCTGCGGGTGGCGCTCTACGGCTGGGACGAGGCCGATGAGATGTCGGCCGGCGTGGCCCTGGCCCGGCAATGCGGTCAGGCCGTGTCGCGTCTCTGTGCCGCGAGCGGCGATCCTTGGGACGTGGTCATGAGCCCGGAGGCGGTGCTGGTCGAACGGCTGCGCGACGGCAGCTTCGCGGCACCGGACACGGCCGGCGAGGCGGCGCTGAACGACGTGCTCGCGGCCTACCGCGCGGCGCTGGAGAACCTGGGCCCGAAGGTCCGGCATGTCGACCGGACGGTCGACCACCTGGAGCTGCTGTCGACCCTCTTCGACGCCCGTTTCCTGATGGGCGCGGGCGAAGGCTACCGGCGCATGGCCGATGGCCTGGTGGCGCTCGCCGGCCAACTGCGGCCGGGCCGCGACGCGCGCGGCGACCGGCCGAAGGCGGCGTTGCCGGGGTGACGGAGCCCCCACGCTCCCTCACTTCGTGTGGTCGCTGCCCCCCGAGGGGGCCGCAGGCCGCCTTGGGGCGGCCCGGCGCCGGCCTGATCGCCCCCACGCTCCCTCAGTTCATGGGGCCGCTGCCCCCGAGGGGGCAGCTCAATGCGCCGCGCCGTGCCACCCGGCGCTGTAGTCCTTGTCGGTCCACAGCGTCCAGAGCGCCAGCACCACGATCACCAGGCCGCTGCACACCGCGGCGAGCATCGGATTGCGCATCGCATCGAAGCCCAGCACCCAGGGCGAGATCACCAGCCATGCGCCCAGCGCGCACTCGGTCCACTCTTCCCAGGCGCGCGGCACCAGCATCGCGCCGAGCGCGGCCGCCACCAGCGCCACGCCGACGACGACGGCGTTGACCATGGCTGTCCTCGTGTCCTGGAAGCCCAAAGCCCATGGCGAAAGAACGACCCAGACGCCCAGCAGGGCATTGACCACATCCTGCCAATGTTTCAGTTGCTTCATGACACACCTCCTGCCGCGGGAAAACGCGCACCAGCGCGCCAGGCGGCATGTTGTTGGATCACGTAACAACCGTCATGTTCCGCGCCGGTGAATCCCGCGCGCCAATTCGTCCGTCACGCTAGGAATTCGAGCAGCGCCGGAATCACCTGGTCCGGCGCCTCTTCCATGAGCCAGTGGCCCGCGCCCTTCACCACCACGCCCTGGACATTGCCGGCGACCAGCCGGCCCTGCTCGATCAGGAAGCTGCCGCCGGCCTTCTCGCCCGACAGCACCAGCATCGGCATGGGCAGCGGCGTCGCCGCCAGCCGAGCGAAGTCGTCGGCGTCGCGCTCGAAGTTCTTGAAGTACTCGAAGCCCGCGCGCATGCCGCCCGGCTGCGCATAGGCCGCGGCGTAGAACTGCCGGTCGGCCTCGGACAGGGAGCGCGCGCGATCGGCCGCGAAGTCGTTCCAGAAATGCTCGAAGTAGATGCGCTCGCGGCCCTTGACCAGCGCCAGCGGCGTTTCGCCGTGGAAGTGGAAGTGCCACAGGTCGCGCAGCAGCCAGACGTCTTTCCAGCTCCCGATGCCGGGCAGGAAGGCATCCATCAGCACCACCCGCTCGGTCTGGTCGGGAAACTGCGCCGCGTAAGCGTAGGCCACCATCAGGCCGATGTCGTGGCCCACGACGCTCGCCCGCTCGATGCCCAGCGACTTCACGAGTTCGTGGATGTCCACCGCCATGTTCTTCTTGTCGTAGCCGCCCTCGGGCTTCGACGACCGGCCCGCGCCGCGCAGGTCCGCCACGATCACGGTGTGGTCGCGGGCGAGCAGCGGCATCAGCGGATTCCACATGTGGCTGGTCTCGGCATAGCCATGCAGCAGCACGACGGCCGGTCCCTTGCCGCCGACGCGGTAATGGATGCGCGTGCCGTTGACCTCGGCATCGCGGGCCTCGAAGCCCGGGATGGCCACCTCGGGCACGACGTCCGGTGGTCCTGGATCGGAGGACGGGTCGCGGAGACTGTCTGCGGTCATGGCGTGCATTCGAAGTCGGCGGGATCGCGAGTATCGGTCGCCTCGGCGTCGGTGACCAGCGCCCCTATGCCTTTCGTACGGCCGCGCCCGCGGCGACCCGGCCGTCGCTCCGCCATTTGGTGGAAGGCATCGCCCCCGCATGCGGGTAGAACCGACGCCAGCCGCGGCGCGACCAGCCGCTCCAGTCCAACCGGGAGTGCCATGGCACGCGCGCAACGATTTCTGGTGAAGATGCGCTCGTCCGGCGGCGCTGCATCGCTGCAGCTGTCCGGCGCGACCGTGGGCCTCGACGTGCGCCCGCTGTTCGAAAGCATCGGCCGGCCGGCCGGCCTCGGCGTCGATGCCGGCGCCGCCTGGCACATCGTCGAGCCGGCGCTGGGGCTGGACATCGGCCATCCCTGGGACGCCTGCCACGCGATGGTGGCGCAGGGCCTCGGCCTGGACGGCGCCGCGGCGCCCGAGTTCGCCGAACCGGATTTCGAGCAATCCTGGACCACCGCTTCGCCGCGCGACGAAGAAATCGCGCTCACCGCCTCCTGCCAGCCGGTGCCCCAGAAGACCGGCAGCGGCGGCTATCCCGGCGACCCCGATCCGCTGTGGCACCAGGACGACCGCCATGCCGGATTCGCCGCCGCGTTGGCGGAACTGGGCCCGCCTGCCGAGGACGGGCGGGTGCGGATCGCCCACCTGGACACCGGCTTCGATCCCCGCCATCGAAGCCTCCCGCAGCACCTGGACCGCGCGCTGCAGCGCAACTTCGTCGATGACCAGGCCGCGGACGATGCGAGCGACCTCAGTTCGGGTCCGCTCAACAACCGGGGCCATGGGACCGGCACGCTGAGCCTGCTGGCGGGCGCGCCGGCCGGCGGCCTGCCCAGGCTGGGCGCCGCGCCGTTCGCGCACGTGGTGCCGATCCGGGTCGCCAACCGTGTCGTGCTGTTTCGCAACAGCGCGATCGCACAGGCACTCGACTACGTCCACAAGCTGTGCGACAGCCCCGCGACCGCCGTCGACATCGTGAGCATGAGCATGGGCGGCCTCGCCAGCAGCGCCTGGGCCGATGCGGTGAATGCGCTGTACGAGGCGGGCGTGCTGGTGGTCACGGCCGCCGGCAACAACTTCGGCAACCTGCCGACCCGCCACATCGTCTACCCGGCCCGCTTCAACCGCGTCATCGCGGCCTGCGGCGCCATGGCCGACCAGACGCCCTACGCCGACCTGCCGCTCGCGAAGATGGCCGGCAACTACGGTCCCGCGAGCAAGATGCGCACCGCCATGGCGGCCAGCACGCCCAACGTGCCGTGGGCCAAGTTCGACTGCGCCGACGTGGTCGATCTCGACGGCGCCGGCACCTCGGCCGCTACGCCGCAGATCGCGGCCGCGGCGGCGATCTGGCTGCAGCAGAACCGCAGCGCCTGCCGGGCCTACCCGCAGCCCTGGATGCGCGTCGAGGCCGCGCGCCTGGCGCTGTTCGGCAGCGCCACCGCGTCGGACCCCGAGAAGCTCGGCCGTGGCCGCCTGCAGGCAAAGGAGGCGCTGGGCCGGAAGCCCGCGCCCGGGTCGGCGCTGACGGCGGAGCCGCGCGACTCCGCCGCTTTTCCGCTGTTCAAGGTGCTCACGGGCTTCGGCTTCGAGGCGCAGGCGGCACCGGCGCGGGCCATGCTGGAGCTGGAGGCGCTGCAGCTGTCCCAGAGCGCGGCCATCGAGAGCCTGCTGCCCGACCCGGCGATCGATCCGCTCTCGCTGACGCTGGCCCGGCGCATGGCGATCGTCGAGGCCCTGCGCACGCATCCGCGCGCCTCCCGGGCCCTGCGAACCGCCCTTCAGGCACTCCCGGGCGGCGGCCCCGATCCGCACACGCAGGTCCTGCCGCCAGCGCCCCAGCTCACGCGCATCGAGGCGCTGCACCTGGCGCATGCGTTGTCGCCGCCACCGCCGACGCCGGCGGCGCGGCGCCTGCGCATCTATGCCTACGATCCCTCGCTGGGCCGCGACCTCGACACGGTCGGCCTCAATGAAACCGTGGCGGCGGTGCGCTGGGAAGCCGATCTGCAACCCGGCCCGGTCGGCGCGTACCTCGAGGTGGTCGACGTCGATCCCGCGAGCGGCTGCTGCTACGCGCCGGTCGACCTGAACGATCCGCGGCTGCTGGCGGCCGACGGGCTGCGGCCCTCGGAGGCCAATCCGCAGTTCCACCAGCAGATGGTCTACGCGGTTGCCATGCGCACCATCGACCACTTCGAGAAGGCGCTCGGCCGGGTCGCGCTGTGGGCGCCGAGGACGACCGCCGCGCGCACCGAACGCTTCGTCCGGCGGCTGCGCATCTACCCGCATGCGCTCAGGGCCGAGAACGCCTACTACAGCCCCGAGCGCAAGGCCCTGCTGCTGGGCTACTTCTCGTCGAGTGCGGCGCTCACCGGCGCACCGTCGGAGTACGTCTTCACGGCCCTGTCGCACGACATCGTGGCCCACGAGACCACCCACGCGCTGCTCGACGGTCTGCATCGGCGCTTTCGCGAAGCGACCAATCCGGACGTGCTGGCCTTCCACGAGGCCTTCGCCGACATCGTCGCGCTGTTCCAGCATTTCTCGATGGGCGACTCGCTGCGCGAAGCGGTGGCCGGCGCACGCGGCGACCTGTTCCAGCCAACGCTGCTGGCCAAGCTCGCGGTGCAGTTCGGCAACGCCACCGGCCACTACGGCGCCCTGCGCCAGGCGATCGGCAAGGAGCTGAAAGACCCCGCCACCGGCCAGAACGTGTGGCAGCCCGCGGCGCCGCCCGACAAGGGCGACTACCAGCGCTCGACCGAGGCGCATGCGCGCGGCGCGGTGCTGGTGTCGGCGGTCTTCGACGCCTTTCTGAAGATCTACACGCGGCGCGCGCGGGTGCCGATCCGGCTCGCCACCCACGGCTCCGAGCTGCTGCCCGAAGGCGCGCTGCCGGCGCAACTGGTCGACGCGCTCACCGAGGTGGCCAGCAAGGTGGCGAGCCAGATCCTCGGCATGTGCATCCGCGCGCTCGACTACTGCCCGCCGGTCGACATCACCTTCGGCGACTACCTGCGTGCCCTGGTGACCGCCGACCGCGACCTGATCCACCACGACCCGCTCGGCTACCGCGTCGCCTTCGTCTCGGCCTTCGCGGCCCGCGGCATCTACCCGGAGAACGTGCGCACGCTGTCGGTCGACACGATCGCCTGGGAACCGCCGCCGGCACCCTTTCCGCGCCTGGAGAAGAAGCTGGCCGCGCTGCAGCTGAACTGGGATCTGCAGGTCGATCGCGAAGCAGCCTGGAAGGATGCGCGCGCCAACGCCGCGCTGCTGCATGGATGGCTGATGGACCCGGCCGTCGTCGACGACGACGAGCTCGCGGTACTGGGGCTGCGCCGCAGCGCGCAAGCCCGCTTCTCGCTGGTCAGCACGGACGGCACGGTCGTGCCCTGCTCGCTGCACGGTATCGAAGTGCATTCGATCCGCCCCCTGCACCGCGTCGGGCCCGATGGCCAGCTGCTGTCCCAACTGGTGATCGAGCTGACCCAGTCCCTGCATGCCAGCGACGGCTCGGGCATGGTGTTCCGCGGCGGCGCCACCCTGCTGTTCGACATCGGCAAGGGCGCCATCACCTACCTGGTGCGCAAGCGGGTCGACCAGCCGGCGCGGGTCGGGTCCCAGCAGGCGCTGTGGGCAGCCCGCCGACTCGCACAGTCGAACAGCTATTCGAGCCTGGCCACACAGGACGCCGAGCCCTTCGCGCTGCTGCACCGCGCGCACTGAGATGAGGACTGCCATGGCCGCCGCGAAGAAGACCCCGCCAAAGAAGAAGCCGCCGCCGCGCGCCACGGTGCGGACCTATCGCCACGGGCTCGGCGACTGCCACCTGGTGACGCTGTACGGCGCCCGCAAGGCGCGCTTCCAGATCCTGATCGATTGCGGCGTGATCCTCGGCACGCCGAACGCCGGCGCCGTGATGACCGAGGTCATGGACGACATCCTGGCCGCCACCGGCGGCAGCATCGACCTGCTGGTCGTGACCCACGAGCACTGGGACCACGTGTCGGGCTTTGCCCAGGCCGCCGATTCGTTCGCCAGGCTCAAGGTCGGCGCGGTGTGGATGGGCTGGACCGAAGACCCGAAGGATGCCGACGCGATCCAGCTGCGCGGCGAGCGCGACAGCGCCCTGGCCTTGCTGCAGGCCGCCGCCGCGCGGATGCAGGTCGACGGCGGCGGCGAACCGGGGCTGCTGTCCTCGGTGCTCGACTTCTTCGGCGCCGCCGCCCGGATCACCACCGCCTCGGCGCTCGAACTGGTGCGCGCCAAGGTGGCCCGTCCGCGCTATTGCGACCCCAAGGATGCGCCGGTCGCGCTCCCGGACTTCGGGGCCCGCATCTACACGCTGGGTCCGCCGCGCGAGATCAAGATGCTGAAGAAGACGCTGCCGAGCGCCAGCGCGCCCGAGACCTATGGCCTGGCGCTGGCCGCCGCCGAGCGCAGCGTCGGCCAGGCGCTGTCCGACCCGCAGCAGCAGCCGTTCTCGAATTCGGCCCGGATTCCGAACAAGGTGGCGCAGAGCACGCCCTTCTTCCAGCAGCGCTACTGGAACGACGACGACTGGCGCCGCATCGACGTCGCCTGGATGGACGACGCCTCGGAGCTCGCGCTGGCGCTCGACAGCATGACCAACAACACCAGCCTGGTGCTGGCGATCGACCTGGAGGACGCCGGCGTGCTGCTGTTCGCCGCCGATGCCCAGGTCGGCAATTGGCTGTCGTGGGACGACTGCAAGTGGCGGGTGGACGGCAAGGAGGTGACCGGGCCCGACCTGCTGGCGCGCACCGTGTACTACAAGGTCGGGCACCACGGCAGCCACAACGCGACCTTGAGGGCCGAAGGGCTGGAGCGCATGAAGGCGCTCGACGTCGCGGTGATCCCGGTCGACCACGCGATGGCGCTGAAGAAGAAGTGGGGCGCCATCCCGCTCGACACGCTGGTCACGGCACTCGGCCGTGCGACCACGCAGCGGGGCTACGTGCTGCGGACCGACCAGGAGCCCTCGGCCACCGCGACCCGGCGCGGTGCGCGCAGTACGCGGCTGCATGTGGAGGTGGATATCTAGGCCACTGAGGACCGACCTTGCTGGGTTCGTTCCGCTTGAAAGCGCGCCCGGCACGCGGTGCGGGCCAGACGACCCCACTGCGCCGGCCCTTCGGGCTCCCTTGCGGTGCTCGCTTCAGGCGGGGTCCGCGGATCAGGGCTCGCGACTGTTTGAGTGGAGCGCAGCGGAGCGAGTTTGAGCGAGACCCCGCGTACCGCGAGCAGCGCAGGGCAGCCGCGAAGCGGCCGGTGACGTCGGCCGGCCCGGGGCCTACCGCCCGCCGCCGCGGCCGGCCGCCTCACTCCTTGACCGACCCGGTCAGCCCCGAGACGTAGTACTCGACGAAGAACGAGTAGATGAAAGCCACCGGCAGCGACCCCAGCAACGCGCCGGCCATCAGCGGCCCCCACTGGTAGACGTCCCCCTGCACCAGCTCGGTCACGACGCCGACCGGCAGCGTCTTGATCTCCGACGAAGAGACGAAGGTCAGCGCGTAGATGAACTCGTTCCACGACAGCGTGAAGGCGAAGATGCCGGCCGAGATCAGGCCCGGCACCGCGAGCGGCAGCACGATCTTGACCAGGATCTGCCAGCGGCTGGCGCCGTCGATCAGCGCGCACTCCTCGAGCTCGGCCGGGATCGAGCGGAAGTAGCCCATCAAGAGCCAGGTGCAGAACGGGATCAGGAAGGTCGGGTAGGTCAGCACCAGGGCCCAGCGGGTGTCGAACAGCCCGAGATTGAAGACCACGTTGGCCAGCGGAATGAAGAGGATCGACGGCGGCACCAGGTAGGCCAGGAATATCGCCAGTCCGGTCTGGCGCGAGCCCTTGAAGCGCAGCCGCTCGATCGCATAGGCGGCCAGCACCGACACCACCAGCGAGCCGAAGGTGGACACCACCGACACCAGCACCGTGTTCCACAGCCACTGCGGATAGGCGGTCTCGAACAGCAGCTTGTGGAAGTGCGCCAGCGTCGGCGCGATGACCCAGAACGGATTGCCCTCGCGCGACAGCAGCTCGACCTCGGGCTTCACCGCCGTGATCGCCATCCAGTAGAACGGAAACAACAGCACGATCAGGAACACCACCAGCGGCAGGTACACCGTGACCGCCTTGCGCGGCACGGTGTCGAGGTAGCTCATGCCGACGACGTCGATCTGGCCGGCCCTGCTCATGGCGTCTCCTTGTGTCTTTGCGGGAAATACCGCGGAACCGGCTTTGCCGGGCCGCTGGTATTGCCCCCGGAAGGGGGTGGGCGGCTACACGAAGTGAGCCAACCTGGGGGCGAGTTCATTTCTGCCACGCCCTTCTTTGCAATCCGAAGTAGCTGAACATGATGCAGCCCAGCAGGAAAGGCACCATCGCGATCGCGATCGCCGCGCCCTCACCGAGCGCACCGCCCGAGATCGCGCGCTGGAACGACAGCGTCGCCATCAGGTGCGTCGCATTGAGCGGCCCGCCGCGCGTGATCACGTAGATCAGCTGGAAGTCGGTGAATGTGAACAGCACCGAGAAGGTCATCACGACCGCGATGATGGGCGTCAGGAGCGGCAGCGTGACGTGGCGGAACTGCTGCCACGGGGTCGCGCCGTCGATCGCCGAAGCCTCGTAGTACGAGGGCGAGATGGTCTGCAGGCCGGCCAGCAGCGTGATCGCGACGAAGGGCACGCCGCGCCACACGTTGGCCGCGATCACCGCGAGCCGGGCATTCCACGGGTCGCCGAGGAAGTCGATGTAGTGGTCGATCAGCCCCAGCTTCATGAGCCCCCAGCTGATGATCGAAAACTGCGAGTCGTAGATCCACCAGAAGGCGATCGCCGACAGCGCCGTCGGCACGATGTAGGGCAGCAGGATCACCGCGCGGAAGAAGGTCTTCAGGCGGATGTTCTTGTTGAGCAGCACCGCCAGCCACAGGCCGAGCAGGAACTTGAACACGCTCGCAACCACCGTGTAGAAGAGCGTATTGAACAGGGCCAGCCGCGTGACCGCATCGCCCCAGAGAAAGATGTAGTTCTCGAGCCCGATCCATTCGCCCGGCCGCCCCACCTTGGCATCGGTGAAGCCGAGCCAGGTGCCCAGGCCCAGCGGATAGGTCAGGAACAGCAGCAGCAGCACCGCCGCCGGCAACATGAACATGAAGCCGAGGGCGTTGCGGCTGTTCTGCAGCCGGGCAAGGAGTGTCATGGCGTGCGCAGCCCTCCCGGTCCCCGTGCACCCTTCCAGGAACACCGCGGAACCGGCTTTGCCGGGCCGCTGGTGTTGCCCCCAGCGAGGGGGTGGGCGGCTACACGCAGTGAGCCAACCTGGGGGTGAGCCGGATTCATACCTTGTAATAGCGCTCAGCGCGTTTCTGCGCGCGCTCCGCCGCTTCCTTCGGCGTCTTCGACCCGCTGGCGGCTTCGGCCACCATGTTCGGGATGATGAAGTCCGCCGCCGCCCCGGCCGACGCATAGCCGAGCTTGCCGTCGTAGCCGGCCGGCCGCAGGTTCTTGACCGAGTCGCGGTACGGCGTGTTCTTCGGGTCCGAGGTCCAGATCGGACTGGCCTCGTAGGCCCGCAGCGGCTGCGCGACATAGCCGCCGCAGCCCTTGAGCCAGTCGTCGAACTGCGGCCGCTCCATCATGAAGCGCAGGAACTCCTTGGAGGCCTGTGGGTACTTCGTGTACTTCATGATCATCTGGTTGAAGAACAGGTGCGACTCGGTCGGCACCCCCACCGGGCCGACCGGGAACACCGCGTGGTTGATGTCGGCGGCCATGTCCTTGACCTTCGGATCGGGCGAGTTCTTGGCCGCGTAGTAGATCGAGATGCCGTTGTTGGTGATGCTGATCTGGCCGTCGAGGAAGGCCTTGTTGTTGTTCGGATCGAGCCACGACAAGGTGCCCGGGATGAAGTTGGCATAGAGCTCCTTGACGTACTCGAGCGCCTTCAGGGTCTCGGGGCTGTCGATCACCACCTTGTTGTTCTTGTCGACCAGCTTGCCGCCGAAGGACCAGATCAGCCAGTTGGTCCAGGTGCTGTCGCCGGTCGCGTTGCCGAGCGCCATGCCGCCGGGCGTGCCCTTCTCCTTCAGCGCCTTGTAGAGCTTGAGGAAGTCCTCGTTGTTCTTCGGGAAGGTGTCGAAGCCGGCCGCCTTGACCATGCTTTCGCGATACACGATCAGCGAGCCCGAGGCACCCAGCGGCAGGCCGATCCACTTCTTGCCGTCGGGCCGCATGAAGAGCTCGCCGGCGGCGTACCAGCCGCCGTACTTCTTGCCCAGGTATTCCGCCAGGTCGGTGACGTCGAGCAGCTTGTCCGGGTACAGGTTGGCGTCGTCGTTGGTCGACAGGATGATGTCCGGGCCGGCGCCGGTGTTGGCCGCCACCGCCGCCTTGGGCCGCACGTCTTCCCAGCCCTCGTTGTCGACCCGCACCTCGATGCCGGTGGCCTCGCTGAACCGCTTGACGTTGGCCATGTAGGCGTCGATGTCGCCCTGCACGAAGCGGCTCCAGCGCAGCACCCGCAGCTTGGCGCCCTTCTCGGGCTTGAAGATGATCGACTGCGCGTTCGCCAGCGGCGAGAAGATCGCGGTGCCGACGCCGAGCGAGGCGGCGGCTGCGATGCCGGCCGAGCTTTTCAGAATCCTGCGGCGATTGAAATCACTCATTCATGTCTCCTGTGGTTGAACGGCCGAAATGTCGGTTCAGTCAGTCGAGGACAGAGCAAGAGCTGCTTCGCAGTTTCTTGGTCTGTCCCGCAAGTTCTCATGAGACCAGCCGTTGGCCGGTGCCGGCGTCGAAGAGATGCGCGCGCTGAAGATCGGGTTGCAGGTGGATCGTGGTGCCGGGCGCGAAGTCGTGACGCTCGCGGAACACCGCGGAGAGTTCAGCCCCTTCGTGGCGGCAGGCGACGAAAGTGTCCATGCCGGTCGGCTCCATTACCGCCACCCGGGCGGGAATGCCGCCCTGGTCGGCCAGCGTCAGGTGCTCGGGCCGGGTGCCGTAGACGACCCGCTGGCCGTCGGCGCCGCCGGCCGCCAGCGGCGCATCGAGCTGCGTGCCGTCGGCCAGCTCGACCCAGGCCGCGCCGCCGCTGCGGTGCAGGGTGCCGGGCAGGAAGTTCATCGCCGGCGAGCCGATGAAGCCGGCCACGAACTGGTTGGCCGGCTGGTCGTAGAGCTCAAGCGGGCTGCCGGTCTGCTCGATCCGGCCGTCGCGCATGACGACGATCTTGTCGCCCATGGTCATGGCCTCGATCTGGTCGTGCGTGACGTAGATCGAGGTGGTCTTCAGGCGCTGATGCAGTTCCTTGATCTCGCCGCGCATCGCGACCCGCAGCTTGGCATCGAGGTTCGACAGCGGCTCGTCGAACAGGAACACCTGCGGATCGCGCACGATGGCCCGCCCCATCGCGACCCGCTGCCGCTGGCCGCCCGAGAGCTGGCGCGGATAGCGGTCGAGCAGCGGCGCCAGCGCCAGGATCTCGGCCGCGCGCTGGACCTTGGCCTCGATGGCCGGCTTGCCCATCTTCGCCAGTGCCAGTGCGAAAGCCATGTTCTCGCGCACCGTCATGTGCGGGTAGAGCGCGTAGTTCTGGAACACCATCGCGATGTCGCGCTCCTTCGGCGGCAGGTCGTTGACCCGCTTGTCACCGATGCGGATCTCGCCACCGTTGATCTCCTCGAGCCCGGCGATCATGCGCAGCAGCGTCGACTTGCCGCAGCCCGAAGGCCCCACCAGCACCGTGAACGAGCCGTCCTGGATGTCGATGTCCACCCCATGCAGGATGGCGACTTCACCGAAGTTCTTCTTGACTGACTGGATCGTGACACTGGCCATGCACTGAAGTCCTGAAAGGTCGCGAATCGACGTTGGGCCATGGAGGGCTCCATGCCGCAAGCGCGCAGTATTGGCATCGCGACCCGGCGGCGCATCAGGGCAAACCGTTAGGCATTAACCCGCGCAATATTTGTATGATGACCTGATAACCGCCTTTTTTTCCTCCTCCGTCGTGCGGAACGCCGCCTCCCCCCAACCCCAGCCGCTGGTCGTCGACCGGCTGTCGGACCGGTTGGCGGCGCTGCTGGGCGCGCAGATCGAGGGTGGCACGCTGCAAGTGGGCGACCGGCTGCCGACCGAGCAGCAATTGGCCTCGGCGCACGGCGTCTCGCGCACCGTGGTGCGCGAGGCGGTTCACCAGCTCAAGTCCAGGGCCCTGGTGCAGTCGCGCCAGGGCTCGGGCGTGTTCGTCGCGCCGCGGCCGGTCAACATGGCGCTGGCCTTCGACCCGGCCGTGCTCACCTCGGTGCAGTCGGTGGTCCACGTGGTCGAGGTGCGGCGGGTGCTCGAAGGCGAGATCGCCGCGCTGGCCGCCGAGCGCGCCACGCGCAGCCAGATCGCGGCGCTGCGCCGCGCCCTCAAGGCCATCGACACCGCGGTGGCCGAGGGCCGCGACGGCGTCGCCGAGGACCTGGCCTTCCATCGCGTCATCGGCGAGTCGACCGGCAACCCGCAATTCCGCCTGCTGCTCGGCTTTCTCGAGCAGTACCTGCGCGAAGGCATGCGCATCACGCGCGGCAACGAGGCCCGGCGGGCGGACTTCATGACCGCGGTCCAGCGCGAGCACCGCGCCATCTTCGAGGCCATCGCGGCCCACGACCCGGTCGCGGCCCGCCTCCATGCCAACGAACACCTGATCCGCGGAGAGCAGCGGCTGGTCGAGGGCGGCGTCATCGACGGCCGGCGCCGCCAGGCCACCGTCCGGGCGGCGCGCGCCGGGGCCTCCGCACCCACCCGAAAAGCAAAGCACTGAAGGAGACTGCAATGAAACTGATGATCACCGGCGGCGGGGGCTTCGTCGGCGCGCGCCTCGCACGCACCCTGCTCGCGCGCGGCACGCTCGCCGGCCAGCGCATCGAGCGCATGGTGCTGACCGACATCGCGCCACCACCGGCCGACCTGCTGGCCGATGCGCGGGTCGAGGCCCGCACCGGCCCGCTGATGGCCCAGACGGAGGCGCTGCGCGAAGAAGCCTTCGACGGCATCTTCCACCTCGCCTCGGCCGTGTCGGGCGAATGCGAACTCGACTTCGACCTCGGCCTGCGATCGAACCTCGACAGCACGCGGGCATTGCTCGATGCACTGCGGGCCCATGTGAACGGCGGCGGCAAGGTCGCGCGGCTGGTGTTCTCGAGTTCGGTCGCGGTCTTCGGACCCGACCCCGCCGTGCCGCTGCCCGCCCTCGTGGCCGACGACACGCTGCCGGCGCCGCAGACGTCCTACGGCACGCAGAAGCTGATCTGCGAGCACCTGGTCGCCGACTACACGCGCAAGGGCTACGTCGACGGCCGCGCGGCCCGGCTCATGACCGTCACCGTGCGGCCCGGCCGGCCCAACGGCGCCGCGTCGTCCTTCTTCAGCGGCATCATCCGCGAACCGCTGGCCGGCGTCGAATCGATCTGCCCGGTCTCGCCCGAGGTGTCGCACCCGGTGTCGTCGCCCTCGCGCACCGTCGACGGCCTGATCGCGGTCTACGAGGCCACGCGCGAGGCCTTCTGTGGCCGCACCGCGCTCAACCTGCCGGGCCTCAACGTCCGCGTGGCCGACATGCTCGACGCGCTCGAGGAGGTGGCCGGCCCGAAGGTGCGAGCCCTGGTGCGCTTCGAACGCGACGAGCGCATCGCCGGCATCGTCGCCAACTGGCCCAGCGGTGCCACGGCGGCACGGGCCGCACGGCTCGGCCTGCTGCCGCACGAGAATTTCGCCGATATCGTCCGGCAGTACATCGACGATTGCGCAGCACTGCCCAACGCAGACCAGACCTTGAAGGGAATGACCTGATGAAACCAGCCGCCAAGAAGAAATCCGGGACCGCGGCCAAGCCGGCGCTCACGCTGCGCTCGCAGGCCTGGTTCGACAACCCGGCCAACGCCGACATGACGGCGCTCTACCTCGAGCGCACCATGAACTTCGGCCTCGGCTTCGACGAGCTGCAGTCGGGCCGGCCGATCATCGGCATCGCGCAGACCGGCTCGGACATCGCGCCGTGCAACCGCCATCACCTGGTGCTCGCCGAGCGGGTGCGCGAGGGCATCCGCGACGCCGGCGGCATCGCCTTCGAGTTCCCGATCCATCCGATCCAGGAAACCTGCAAGCGCCCCACCGCGGCGCTCGACCGCAACCTGCAATACCTCTCGCTGGTCGAGGTGCTGTACGGCTACCCGATCGACGGCGTGGTGCTGACCACGGGCTGCGACAAGACCACCCCGGCCCAGCTGATGGCGGCCGCCACGGTCGACATCCCGGCCATCGCGCTCAACTCGGGGCCGATGCTCAACGGCTGGCACAAGGGCGAACGCACGGGCTCGGGAACGATCGTCTGGCGCGCGCGCGAGATGATGGCCGCGGGCGAGATCGGCTACCAGGAATTTCTGAAGCTGGTCGCCTCGTCGGCGCCGTCGACCGGCCACTGCAACACGATGGGCACGGCCTCCACGATGAACTCGCTGGCCGAGGCGCTGGGCATGACGCTGCCGGGCAGCGCCGCGATTCCGGCGCCCTACCGCGACCGCCAGGAAATGGCCTACCTCACGGGCAAGCGCATCGTCGAGATGGTGCGCGAGAACCTGAAGCCTTCCGACATCCTCACGCGCGCCGCCTTCGAGAACGCGATCGTCGTCAACTCGGCGCTCGGCGGCTCGACCAACGCGCCGGTGCACCTGAACGCCATCGCGCGCCACGTCGGGGTCGAGCTGACCACCGACGACTGGGAAAAGATCGGCTACAAGATTCCGCTGATCGTCAACCTGCAGCCCGCGGGCGAGTACCTCGGCGAGGACTATTACCATGCCGGCGGCGTGCCCGCGGTGGTCGCCGAGCTGATCGCCAAGGGCAAGATCCAGCCGGCGCTCACGGCCAACGGCAAGACGCTGATCGAGAATTGCGAAGGCAAGTTCACCAGCGACCGCAAGGTGATCTTTCCGTACGCCAAGCCGATGAAGAAGAACGCCGGCTTCCTGAACCTCAAGGGCAACCTGTTCGACTCCGCGATCATGAAGACCAGCGTGATCACGCCCGAATTCCATGCACGCTACCTCGAGGACCCGAACGACCCGATGGCCTTCGAGGGCACCGCCGTGGTCTTCGACGGCCCCGAGGACTACCACCACCGGATCGACGATCCGAAGATGAAGATCGGCCCGCACAGCGTGCTGTTCATGCGCGGCGTCGGCCCGGTCGGTTATCCCGGCGCGGCCGAAGTGGTCAACATGCGCGCGCCTTCGTACCTGCTCAAGAAGGGCATCACCGCCCTGCCCTGCGTCGGCGACGGACGCCAGTCCGGCACCTCGGGCTCGCCCTCGATCCTCAATGCCTCGCCCGAGGCCGCGACCGGCGGCGGGCTGGCGCTGGTGAAGACCGGCGACCGCGTGCGCATCGACCTCAAGAAGCGCACCGCGAACATGCTGGTGTCCGACGAGGAGCTCGACAAGCGACGCGCCGCACTGGCCGCGGCCGGCGGCTACAAGTTCCCGGCGAGCCAGACGCCGTGGCAGGAGATCCAGCGCGGCATCGTCGACGAGCTCTCGGAAGGCATGGTGCTCAAGCCGGCCGTGAAATACCAGAAGATCCACGCGACCTTCGGCATCCCGCGCGACAACCATTGACCACCGGATAGCTCACTGCAGCGAGGACCCGGCGCGCCGGGCTCCTCCGTTCGTGAGCGGTCGCGGAACCGGCTTCGCCGGGCCGCAGGCCGCGCCCCCTTGAGGGGGAGGCGGCTACACGGAGTGAGCCGCATTCGGGGGTGGGATTACCTCGCGGGAAAGCCGGCGAACATCTTGTCGAGCGCGGTCTGCAGCAAGGCGTTCATCTTCGCGGGATCGTCGTGCAGCGTGCCGCTCGCGGTGCCGCGCCAGGCCGACCGCTTGGTCTGCGCGTTGACCATGTCGACCACCAGCGTGCCGACCTCGAAGGTCTCGGCCGGCATCGGGCTGTTCGGTGTCGGCGGACCGAATCCGCCCCAACCGACGTAGCCGACCCGTGCGTAATAGCTGTTGAGGCTTTCCTTCTCCGACGACGAGACGTGGGCCGACACATGGATGTCGCCGTCGGGCGCCGCCTTCCAGCCCTTCGCCTGCAGCCGGGAATCGATGCCGTCGACGATGCGCTGCTGCATCAGCGGCGTGCCGCCGTCGGGCCGCGCCACCCAGCTGTAGGTGCGCACGCGCGAAAAGCTGGCGCCCGGATCGACATCGATCTTGACCGTGGGGCCGCCGACGCTCGCGCAGGCCGAGAGCAGCAGCGCGACAGCCAGTGCAGCGAAACGTCCGATCATGTTGACTCCAATGCGTGTGTGAGGGGGATGCGAAACCAAATTGAGTTTAACGGCCCCCACGCGCCTCTCAGTTCAGGCCCGACTGAACAACAGCACCGAATTCGTGCCGCCGAAAGCGAAGGAGTTGCTGATGGCGGCTTGCAGTTCCGGCGCGGCCGAGTGGCCGGGTGCCACCAGGTTCAGGCTGCAGGCGGGATCGATCGCCTCGCAATGCATGCTCGGCGGCAGCTCTCGCCGGTGGAGGGCCAGCACCGTCACCACGGCTTCCAGCGCGCCCGCGGCGCCGAGCAGATGGCCGTGCAGCGCCTTGGTCGCGCTGACGCGCAGGCGATCGAGGTCCCCGCCCCAGACCTCGGCCAGCGCGTCGCGCTCGACCGCGTCGCCGATGCGCGTGGCCGTGCCGTGGGCATTGCAGTAGCCGATGTCGCGGGGCTGCATTCCGGCCTGCCGCAGCGCCTGGCGCAGTGCGCGCGCCTGGCCGGCGGCATCGGGCTTGGTCAGATGCGTGGCGTCGCAGCTGAGGCCCCAGCCGGCCAGCTCGGCATAGGCCCGCGCGCCGCGCCGGCGGGCGCGCTCGGCCGATTCGAGCACCAGGAATGCGGCGCCCTCGCCAAGCGCGAAGCCGCTGCGGTCGCTCGCGAAGGGCCGGATCGCGGTCGCCTCTTCGCCGGGCCTGACACTGGCCAGCGTGTGCATCGCCTGCCAGGCGAGCACCACGCCCGGCACGACGAGCGCCTCGCTGCCGCCGGCGATCGCCAGGTCGACGTCGCCGCGCTGCACCGCCTTGGCGGCCTCGGCAATGGCCACCGACGAGGAGGCGCAAGCCACCGAATAGGTCAACACCGGCCCCTGGACGCGCTGGCGCATCGCCACGTGCGAGGCCGGTGCGCTCGGCATGAAAGCCGGGATGGTCAGCGGCGGCACGCGTGCGCCGCCGCGGTAGGCGGCTTCGAGCGCCGCGGCGCCGCCCATGCCGCAGCCGGCGAAGACACCGATGCGTTCGGGATCCAGGTCGCCGAGCGCCTCGGCGTCGCGCATCGCCAGGTCGGCGGCGGCCACCGCGAGCTGGCTCACGCGGTCCACACCGGCGAGCTGCAGCTTGGTGAACCAGCGGGATTCATCGAAAGCCGCCCGGGCCGCGACCGCGGGCTTGGGCAGTTCGGGAAAGACCGGCTCCAGCGCCGAGTCGCCCCGCAGCAGCGCCGCGAACAAGCGGCCGTGGTCATCGCCGTGGGGTGCCACGACGCCCAGGCCCGTGACGGCAACCGGGCTCACGCGGTCTGGGTCGCCCTGGCCTTGTCGACCACGGCCGCGAGGGCGGCCAGCGTGTCGATGTTCGGGTCGTCGTCGGGCATCGTGATCGAGAAGCGGTCTTCGATCGCGAACACGAACTCGGCCAGGGCCAGCGAATCGAAGCCTTTTTCGCGCATCGAGGCATGCGGGTCGAGTGCCGACGCTTCGATGCCGTACTTCTCGTGAATCAGATCCTGCAATTCCTTCAGCGAACTCATCGTGCGGTGTCCGTCGTCATTTCTGGCCGTCGGCGCTGCCTGCGAACGGCAATGTTGTTGTGGATGTCGTCCCGCGAGAATCAGTTCTTCCTGGCACGGCCGCCGAACCGGCCCGCGGGCAGTGACGGCTCATGATATCCGCTCCAGTCGGGCGAAAATCGCGCCGGCACGCGGCCGCCAGCGCAGCGAAGGCAGCGCGAACGCGACGCCGAGCAGTGCGCCGGCCACCACGTCGAGCACCACGTGCTGCTTGATCGCCAGCGTCGACCAGGCGATGGCCGCGAACCACAGTGCGTTGATCACGCGCAGCGCCATCGGCGCGCCTGCCTGGCGCAGGATGTGCTCGATCCAGAGGGCCGTGAAGATCGCGATCGCCACGTGCATCGACGGACAGGCGTTGCCCGCGGCGTCGACGCCCTGCAGGATCGCGAAGCCGGGGAAGTCCGTCGGCGGCAGCGTCATCGGCGGGATCTGCGTCGGCCAGAAAAAGAAGAACCCGAGACCGGTCAGGCACAGCCCGCCGACCCACAGCCCGTACACCACCAGTTCCTTGAACGTGAGCTGGAGTCCGGGCGCGACCCCCACGTACAACCAGAGCGAGAAATAGGCGACGAGCGCCTGCGGCTGGAACGGGATCAGACGGTCGATCGCGGTCAACGGCATCGCCGCGACCGGACTCGCCGGTTGGCGCAGCAGATGGAAGTAGCCGATGAAGAAGAGCCAGGTGAACGCGGTGGTGCCGATCACCTTGAGGACGAAATGCCTGCGGATCCGAAGCCAGATCTCGACCTGCCAGCTCTCGAAGGGGCGGGGCGCCGGGCGCAGGTCGTTGGGTGGATTCATGAGGCTCGGCGTTGTCGCCGATTCTCTCACCAGCTTCGACGGCGAGCCTGTGGGCCAACCGCTACAGGATCAGCAGGGCCCTGAAGTCGTTGACGTTCGTGTGGGTCGGCCCGGTCACCAGCAGATCGCCGATGGCGTCGAAGTAGCCGTAGGCGTCGTTGCGGTCGAGGTGGCTCGCGAGCTTGGCGCCGGCCGCCTCGGCACGGCGCAGCGTGTCGGGCGTGACGAGGGCGCCGGCATTGTCCTCGACGCCGTCGATGCCGTCGGTGTCGGCGGCCAGTGCCCAGACGCCTTCGCAGCCGGCCAGCGCACCCGCGAGCCCCATGCAGAACTCACCCGCGCGGCCGCCGCGGCCCTTGGCCTGGCCGGGCTGCCGCGGCCGGATCGTGACCGTGGTTTCGCCGCCCGACAGGATCACGCAGGGCTTCGCGAACGGCGCCCCGCGCAGCGCCACCGCACGCGCCAGGGCGCCATGCACCTTGCCCACTTCGCGCGATTCGCCTTCCATCTCGTCGCTGAGGACGTGCGCTGCGATGCCGCCGGCACGCGCCGCGGCCGCAGCCGCGTCGAGCGATTGCTGGGGTGCCGCGATCACGTGCGTCACGTGGCCCTCGAACACCGCATCGCCGGGCTTGGGCGTCTCGAGCGCGCCGCTCTCGAGCCGGGCCCGCACCGGTGCCGGCACGTCGATCCGGTAGCGGTCGAGGATCGCCAGCGCGTCGGCGCAGCTGCTCGCGTCGGGCACGGTGGGTCCGCTCGCGATCACAGCCGGATCGTCGCCCGGCACATCGCTGATGGTGAGCGTCACGACCTGCGCCGGCGCGCAGGCGGCGGCGAGCCGCCCGCCCTTGATGCGCGACAGGTGCTTGCGCACGCAGTTCATCTCACCGATGTGGGCGCCCGATTCGAGCAGTTGGGTGTTGATGCGCTGCTTGTCAGTCAGCGTGAGCCCTTCGGCCGGCAGGGTGAGCAGCGACGAGCCGCCGCCCGAAATCAGGCACAGCACCAGGTCATCGGCCGTGAGGCCTTCGGTCAGCGCGAGGATCCGTTGCGCGGCATCCAGCCCCGCCTGGTCGGGCACCGGATGCGCGGCCTCGACCAGTTCGATCCGGGAGGCCAGCCCCGCGGGTCGCGGCGGAACGTGACCGTAGCGCGTGACCACCAGGCCCGACAGCGGCGCCTCCGCCGGCCACAGCGCCTCCAGCGCCTGCGCCATCGAGCCGCCGGCCTTGCCGGCGCCGAGCACCAGCGTGCGCCCCTTCGGCGGCGGGGGCAGGTAAGCCCCCATGCTCGCCAGCGGCAGCGCGCGCTCGACCGCGACGCGGTAGAGGTGCGCGAGGAATTCGCGGGGCGCCGAGTGCGCGTCAGGTATTTGCTGCAGCTTCGATGTGTTCATACGTCACCTTGTCCCGGACATTGTCTCCATCTCCGCCCGCTCGCCGCCAGGCGAGCCGGGCCCTTCGCGAAACACCGCGGAACCGGCTTCGCCGGGCCGCCGGTGTTGCCCCCGGTAGGGGGTGGGCGGCTACACGCAGTGAGCCAACCTGGGGGCGAGCTTATTTTGTTTTTGCCCCGCCTTCGAACCACTTGCCGATCAGGGCCCGTTCGGCATCCGTGATGCCGGTCGAGTTGTTCATCGGCATGATCTTGGTCACCACCGCCTGCTGGTACACCGACTGCGCGTGCGCGGCGACCTGATCCGGCGTGTCGAGGCGCACGTTCTTCATCTGCACCTGCGCGCCATGGCACATGTAGCAGCGCTGCTCGAGCACTTTCTGCACTTCGCCGAACGACACCTTCTGCACGGCCGCGGGCGCTGCGGCGGGCTCGGGCCTCATCCAGACGATGGTGAGGCCCAGCACCGCGATGCCGAACAACGCGTACGGAATCGGATTGCGCGCATTGCCGAGCTTGAAGCGATGGCGCACCACGAAGAACTGCCGGATGGCCGCGCCGCCGAGCATGATCAACAGCAGCACGATCCAGTTGTACTTGTGGGTGTAGGTGAAGCTGTAGTGGTTGCTCAGCATCGCGAACAGCACCGGCAGCGTGAAGTAGGTGTTGTGCACGCTGCGCTGCTTGCCGCGCTGGCCATGCACCGGGTCTACGGCCAAGCCTTCGCGCAGCGCCTGCACGTTCTTGCGCTGGCCCGGGATGATCCAGAAGAACACGTTGCCGCTCATGGTCGTGGCCATCATCGCGCCGACCAGCAGGAAGGCCGCGCGGCCCGCGAACCACTGGCAGGCCAGCCAGGTCGCGAACGCGATGAAGACGGCGACCAGCACGCCGACGATGGTGTCGCCGTTCTTGCGCCGGCCGAACAACTGGCAGATGCCGTCGTACACCATCCAGAAGACCACGAAGAAGGCCAGCGCGACGCCGATCGCGGCGCCCGGCTGCCAGTCCATCCTGGACTTGTCGATCAGGTAGGTGCTCGCGTTCCACAGATAGGACATCGTGAACAGCGCGAAGCCCGTGAGCCAGGTCGAGTAGCTCTCCCAGTACGACCAGTGCAGGTGGTCCGGCAGCCGCTTGGGCGCCAGCGCGTACTTCTGCATGTTGTAGAAGCCGCCGCCATGCACCGCCCACTGCTCGCCGCCGACGCCCTTGTCCAGGGACTCCTGGTCTTGCGGCTTCTCCAGGCTGTTGTCCAGCATCACGAAGTAGAAGGAGGCGCCGATCCAGGCAACGGCGGTGATGACGTGGACCCAGCGAAGTAGCAGGTTGGCCCAGTCGAGGTAATAGCTTTCCATTTGCTCTCAACCTTGTCGGCGCGTGGGAGCGCCGCGGTGTTCCGGCCTGCTCACCACTGCGGGCGCTGTAAGCAGAGAAAGTGCCGCGAACGCAGACCCTGGTCGAGGTCTCGCTCCGCTGCGGCTTGTGGACTGGAGTGTATACACTTTTGCTTGCGGACTCGGGGGTTTTGCGGCACGGGACATGCAGGAAAACCCTGAGCGATTCATGCGGAAGGAAGCGACTGCAACAACTGTGCCGCCACGGCCACGGCGATCACCTCGGGCTCCTTGCCGCCGATGCCGGGAACGCCGATCGGGCAGGTCACGCGGGCCATCTCCTCGGCGGTGAAGCCGCGTGCCTCCAGCCGATGGCGGAAGGTCGCCCACTTCGTCTTGCTGCCGATCAGGCCGATGTAGGGCAGGTCGTCGCGCTCGCGCAGCCGCTTGAGGCAGGCGATCACGATGTCGAGGTCTTCGGCATGACTGAAGCTCATGATCAGCACGCGCGAGCCCGGCGCGAGTTGCCCCACCGCGTGCTGCACGGGCTCGGAATGCTCGGTTTCGATCTGCGCCGGCAGTTCGGCCGGGAACACGCCGTCGCGGCTGTCGATCCAGCGCACCGCGAACGGCAGGGTCGCCAGCAGCCGTGCCAGCGCCGCGCCCACGTGGCCGCCGCCGAACAGCGCCACGGGTTCCAGGTGTGCAAGCAGTTCGGCCTGGAGCGCCTGCGCATCCGCCGCCTCGATGCGGCGGTACGACAGGAACACCACCCCGCCGCAGCACTGGCCCAGGCTCGGCCCCAGCGGATAGCGCCGCACGCCCTCGATGGCCGGGCCGCCGGCCAGCCAGGCCCGCGCCTCGTCGATGGCCTGGAACTCGAGCTGGCCGCCGCCGATGGTGGCCGTGAGCCCATCGGCCCAGACCGCCATCCAGGTGCCGGCCTCGCGCGGCGCGGAGCCCTCGGTCGAAACGACCTGCACCAGCACTGCGCTTTCGCGCTGCAGGCGCGCGAGCAGTTCGTCGACTGCGCCGCTCATTGCGAAACCTCCATGGGATCGGCCCGACGATACCTCCGGTTGCGCGGCACCCGGCCGGGCACGGTATAAACCGGCCGATGCATTTTCAGTCCTTGCCGCGCCGCCTCGCCCTCGCGGCCACCCTCCTCGCCAGCCTTTGGCTCGCCGGCTGCAGCACCACGCCGAGCGGTGCCGTCCCGGGCCAGCTCAGCAGCGCCAAGCCCGAGCCGGGCGACAACAGCCGCGGCAAGCCGCGAGCGTCCAGCGCCGCCACGGCGCGCGACTACCGCAAGGACGCCGCCCGCCACGTCTACGAGATCAACAAGGCACGCATCTACGGCGGCAAGCTGCCACCGATGCTCTACGCGGTCGGCACGCTGCAGGTCAACCTCGATGCGGATGGCAAGGTGCTGTCGATGCACTGGATGCGGGCACCGACGCACGCGCCCGAGGTGATCGCCGAGATCGAGCGCACCGTGCTCGTGGCCGCGCCCTACCCGGCCGCCTCGCGGCTCGGCAAGGTGACCTGGACCGACACCTGGCTGTGGGACGAAGGCGGTCATTTCCAGCTGGACACCTTGAGCGAAGGGCAAATGTAGCTCGCCCCCAGGTTGCCCGGCACTTCGTGTCCGGGCGCCCACCCCCTACCGGGGGCGCAGTCAGCGGCCCGGCGAAGCCGGTTCCGCGACTGCCCACCAACAGGCCTGGCTGCGCCGGCCGTGAAATCCGGCGCTGCACTTCTTTCTCGGCCGCGCGCAGCGCGCCCGTTGGTGAAACACCGCGGAACCGGCTTCGCCGGGCCGCTGGTGTTGCCCCCGGTAGGGGGTGGGAGGGCTACACGAAGTGAGCCCGACCTGGGGGCGAGCATCATGACCCGCGGTAGGTGGAGTAGCTCCACGGACTCACCAGCAGGGGCACGTGATAGTGCTGGTCGGTGTGCGCGACGCCGAAATCCAGCGCCACCCGGTTCAGGAAGTTCGGCTCGGGCAGCGTCACGCCGCGGGCCTTGAAATAGCCCGCGACATCGAACACCAACCGGTAGGTGCCGGTCTTCAGCGTGCTGTTGTCATACAGCGGCCCGTCGCTGCGGCCGTCCGCGTTCAGCGTGAAGCGCCTGACCAGCGTGGCGCGCGCGTCTTCCGCGGTGCCGTCGGTGGTGAAGAGCGCGACCTCCATGCCGCCGGCCGGGCAGCCGTGCATCGTGTCCAGTACGTGAGTGCTCAGGCCCATGAATCTTCTCCTTCGGTGCATTCGGGAAATTACGGTCGACAAAAGTGTATACAGTTATCGGCTTTGGGTCTATCATGAAAAACATGGACTCGACCACCACCCGCGCGATCGTCGACGCACTCACCAAGGCCATTGTGGAGCACAGGCTCCAGCCGGGCAGCAAGCTGGCCGAGCAGAAGCTCGCGGACCACTTCGGCGTCTCGCGCACGCTGGTGCGGCAGGCGCTGTTCCAGCTGTCGCAGAACAAGCTGATCCGGCTCGAGCCGGCGCGCGGCGCCTTCGTGGCGGCACCCGCGGTCGACGAGGCCAAGCAGGTGTTCGCGGTGCGCCGCATGCTCGAGGCCGAGATGACGCGCGCCTTCGTTCGCAACGTCACGCCGGCCAAGATCAAGGCACTCAGGGAGCACGTCGCACTCGAGAAGGCCGCCGTCTCGGGCGAGGACATCTCGGGCCGCACCGAGTTGCTTGGCGACTTCCACGTGCGCATGGCCGAGTTGATGGGCAACACGGTGCTGGCGCAGATCCTCGGCGAGCTGATCTCGCGCTGCGCACTGATCACGCTGATGTACCAGAGCGCAACCGCGGCCGAGCACTCGAACGACGAGCACGCCGACATCGTGAAGGCCCTCGCCGCCAAGGACGAGGAACGCGCCGTGCGACTCATGACCGAGCATCTCGAGCACGTCGAGGCCAACCTCACTTTCGACCGCAAGGTCCCCACCCACGACATCTCCCTCGCACTGGCATGACACCCACCCCCGTTGCTTGCTCACTTCGTGTAGCCGCCTCCCCCCTCAAGGGGGCAACACCAGTGGCCCGGCGAAGCCGGTTCCGCGGTGTTTCACCAACGGGCCTGGCTGCGCCGGCCGATTCGGAAACCAGGCTGATCTGTACTGCGGCTGCGCGTAGTGCGCCTGTTCGTGGGCAGCCGCGGAACCGGCTTCGCCGGGCCGCTGGCTGCGCCCCCGGTAGGGGGTGGGCGCCCGACACGCAGTGCGGGCAACCTGGGGGCGAGCAATGATCTACGACACTACCCTGCCCTACCCGCGCGACCTCGTCGGCTACGGCCGCAACCCGCCGCATGCGCAATGGCCCGGCCGCGCCCGCATCGCGGTCCAGTTCGTCCTCAACTACGAGGAGGGCGGCGAGAACTGCGTGCTGCACGGCGACGCCGGCTCCGAGCAGTTCCTGTCCGAGATGTTCAACCCCGCGAGCTACCCCGAACGCCACATCAGCATGGAGGGGATCTACGAATACGGTTCGCGCGCAGGCGTCTGGCGCATCCTGCGCGAGTTCGAGAAACGCGGCCTGCCGCTGACCGTGTTCGGCGTCGGCATGGCGCTCGAACGCCATCCCGAACTCGCGGCCGCCTTCAAGGAACTGGGCCACGAGATCGCCTGCCACGGCTGGCGCTGGATCCATTACCAGAACCTCGACGAGGCCACGGAACGCGAGCACATGCGCCTGGGCATGGAGGCCATCGAGAAGCTCACGGGCCAGCGCGCACTCGGCTGGTACACGGGCCGCGACAGCCCGCGCACGCGCCGCCTGGTGGCCGACTACGGCGGCTTCGAATACGACAGCGACTACTACGGCGACGACCTGCCGTTCTGGATGAAGGTGCAGAAGACCGATGGCCAGGTGGTGCCGCAACTCATCGTGCCCTACACGCTCGACTGCAACGACATGCGCTTCGCGCTGCCGCAGGGCTATTCGCACGCCGACCCGTTCTTCCAGTACATGAAGGACAGCTTCGACGCGCTCTACGCCGAGGGCGACGAGGCGCCGAAGATGATGAGCATCGGCATGCACTGCCGCTTGCTGGGGCGGCCCGGGCGCATCGTCGCGCTGCAGCGCTTCCTCGACCACATCGCCGCGCACGACCGCGTCTGGATCTGCACCCGGCTCGACATCGCGCGGCACTGGAAAGCGACGCATCCCTACGCCGCCTCACAAGGAAACTGACATGGCGCTCACCATCGACCAACTCAATGCGGCATCGGCCGACCAAGCCGTCGCGCTGCTCGACGGCGTCTACGAGCATTCGCCTTGGATCGCGGCGCGCTCGCTCGTATCGCGTCCGTTCCGCTCGCTCCCGCACCTCAAGCATGCGCTGGTGCAGGCCGTGACCCACGCCTCGCGCGAAGAGCAGCTCGGCCTGATCCGCGCCCACCCCGAGCTCGCGGGCAAGGCCATGGTCAGCAAGAGCCTGACCGCCGAATCGACCAACGAGCAGAACAAGGCCGGCCTGACCGACTGCACGCCCGAGGAGTTCGCGAGGATCCAGCAGCTCAACGCCGACTACAACGCCAAGTTCGGCTTCCCGTTCATCCTCGCGGTGCGCGGCCCGCGCGGCACCGGTCTCCTGAAGCGCGAGATCATCGAAACCTTCGAGCGCCGGCTGCACCACCACCCGGCCTTCGAGCTCGGCGAGGCGCTGCGCAACATCCACCGCATCGCGGAGATCCGCCTGGACGACAAGTTCGATGCCGACCCGACGCTCGGCAACGTGGTCTGGGACTGGCAGGAGAAGCTGGCCGTCCACACCGACCCGGGCTACGCCGAGAAGGGCCAGCTCACGGTCACCTACCTGACCGACGCGCATCGCGCCTGCGCAGCCCAGATCGCCCAGGACATGCGCGAGGCCGGCTTCGACAGCGTGCAGATCGATGCCGTGGGCAACGTGGTCGGCCGCTACGAGGGCGCCACGCCCGGCGCCCGGGCGCTGCTCACGGGCTCGCACTACGACACGGTGCGCAACGGCGGCAAGTACGACGGCCGGCTCGGCATCTTCGTGCCGATGGCCTGCGTGCGCGAACTCAAGCGGCAGAACCGCCGGCTGCCGTTCGCCTTCGAGGTGGTGGGCTTCGCCGAAGAGGAAGGCCAGCGCTACAAGGCCACCTTCCTGGGCTCCGGCGCGCTGATCGGCCACTTCGACACGGCATGGCTCGACCAGAAGGACGCCGACGGCATCACGATGCGCGAGGCGCGGCGCCACGCGGGCCTCAAGGACGAAGACATCCCGAAGCTGCAGCGCGATCCCTCGAAGTACCTGGGTTTCGTCGAAGTCCACATCGAACAGGGCCCGGTACTGACCGAACTCGACCTGCCGCTCGGCATCGTGACCTCGATCAACGGCAGCGTGCGCTACGTCGGCGAGGTCATCGGCATGGCGAGCCACGCGGGCACCACCCCCATGGACCGCCGCCGCGACGCCGCGGCCGCCGTGGCCGAGCTGATCCTGTTCGCCGAGCAGCGCGCTGCGAAGGACGGCGATTCGGTCGCCACGGTCGGCATGCTCGAAGTGCCGAATGGCTCGATCAACGTGGTGCCCGGGCGCTGCAAGTTCAGCCTCGACCTGCGGGCGCCGAACAACGAACAGCGCGACGCGCTCGCGGCCGACGTCGTCGAAGCGCTGAAGGAGATCTGCGAGCGCCGCGGCGTGCGCCACACGCTCGAGGAAACGATGCGCGCGGCCGCGGCGCCCAGCGCGCCCGGTTGGCAGCAGCGCTGGGAGAAGGCGGTCGACACGCTCGGCGTGCCGCTGTTCCGCATGCCGAGCGGCGCCGGCCACGACGCGATGAAACTGCACGAGGTGATGCCGCAAGCCATGCTCTTCGTGCGCGGCATCAATTCGGGCATCAGCCACAACCCGCTCGAATCGAGCACCAACGACGACATGCAGCTGGCAGTTCTTGCCTTGCAAATCCTGCTGGACAACCTCGCCAACGAGCAAACCCAACCATGACCGACTACAAGAAACTCGACGCCTGGATCGACGCCCACTTCGACGAGGAGGTGCGCTTCCTGCAGGACCTGGTGCGCGTGCCCACCGACACGCCGCCCGGCAACAACGCACCGCACGCCGAGCGCACGGCGGAGCTGATCCAGGCCTTCGGCTTCGAGGCCGAGAAGCACGCCGTGCCCGAACAGGAGGTGAAGGACTACGGCCTCGAATCCATCACCAACCTGATCGTGCGCCGGAAGTACGGCAACGGTGGACGCACGGTGGCGCTCAATGCGCACGGCGACGTGGTCCCGCCCGGCGAAGGCTGGAGCCATGACCCCTACGGCGGCGAGATCGACGGCGGCAGCCTCTACGGCCGCGCCGCCGCGGTCAGCAAGAGCGACTTCGCGAGCTTCACCTTCGCGGTGCGTGCGCTCGAGGCCGTCGCCAAGCCAGCGCATGGCAGCGTCGAACTGCACTTCACCTACGACGAGGAATTCGGCGGCATCCTGGGCCCGGGCTGGCTGCTCAAGCAGGGCCTCACCAAGCCCGACCTGATGATCGCGGCCGGCTTCAGCTACGAGGTGGTCACGGCGCACAACGGCTGCCTGCAGATGGAAGTCACGGTGCACGGCAAGATGGCGCATGCCGCGATCCCGACCAGCGGCGTCGATGCGCTTCAGGGCGCGGTCCACATCCTGAACGCGCTCTATGCACAGAACACGCTCTACCAGCAGGTGACGTCGAAGGTCGAGGGCATCACTCACCCCTACCTCAATGTCGGCCGCATCGAGGGCGGCACCAACACCAACGTCGTGCCCGGCAAGGTGGTCTTCAAGCTCGACCGCCGGATGATCCCCGAGGAGAACCCGGTCGAGGTCGAAGCCAGCATCCGCAAGGTCATCGCCGATGCCGCGGCACCGCTGCCCGGCATCACGGTCGACATCAAGCGCATGCTGCTGGCCAATTCGATGAAGCCGCTGGCCGGCAACAAGCCGCTGGTCGATGCGATCCAGAAGCACGGCCAGGCGCTCTTCGGCGAGCCGATCAAGGCCATGGGCACGCCGCTCTACACCGATGTGCGGCTGTACGGCGAAGCCGGCATCCCCGGCGTGATCTACGGCGCCGGCCCGCGCACCGTTCTCGAGTCGCATGCCAAGCGCAACGACGAGCGCGTGGTGCTCGAAGACCTGCGGCGCGCCACCAAGGTCATCGCGCGGACCCTGAGCGACCTGCTGGCCTGAGCCTCTGAGCGCAGCGCCGGGCCATTCGCCCGGCGTTCTCATATCGGCAAGGCGCGTGAGGCCATTGCTTGAGCCGATCAGGGGTCGCCGATAGACTCGGCCGCATGCCAACCCCCGCGCTGCTCCAGAACCACGCTGCCTTCGCAGTCCTGCCCCTTGCGGCGGACCGCGCGCATGCGCAGTTCCTGGCGAGCACGGCGGGTTGCCAGCCGACGCCCGCAGATTCCTAAGCCCGGCGGTCCGCTCCTCTCCCCCTTTCAGCGCAGACCTTTCGACCGCCGGGCACCAGCCTCGCGCGGTAGTGGCCGCTGCCCGATCGATCGGGCAGGCCGCATTCGACTGGAGTGCGTTTCATGCAGGCAACGATTCACGGCGAGCGCACGCTCACCGACCATGACTTCGTCCGGCTCAGCAGGCTGCTGAACGGCCAGCTGCCCCCGGGCCTCGCCGACCTCATCGGCTCGGCCGAGGTCCTTCCCTCCCGCGACCTTCCCGCGGACATCGTCTCGATGTACTCGCAGGTCGAGATCGTCGACCTCCACACCCAGCGCCGGCAGCAGCTGACCGTCTGCTATCCCGGCGACGCCGAGCCTGGCGCCGGCTACGTCTCGGTGCTCTCGCCGGTCGGCAGCGCCTTGCTCGGGCTGAAGGCCGGGGCGGTCGCGCGCTGGCAGACACCGAGCGGCGAGGAAGGCAGCGCCGAGATCGTCGCCGTGCTGTTCCAGCCCGAACACCGCGGCGCCGTCGCCGGCTAGAAGCCCCCCCACGCTTCGTCACTGCGTGCACTCGCCGCCCTCCCAAGGAGGCCGCGGGCCGGCCGAGGCACGCGCTTGTCACTCGCGAAGAGGAGAAACCTGCAATGAACATCCGATCCATCCTGGCCATCACCGACTTTTCGCGGCAAGCCAACCAGGCCGTCGAACGTGCGGCCCAGCTCGCGGTCTTGCACCGCGCCACGCTCAAGCTCATGGTTTTCGCCACCGATGGCAATGCAGCGCCCGTCGACGCGGCCAGCCGGCTGGCGCACGCCGCCAAGGACTTGGGCCGCCGGCTCGCCATCACCGTGCGGACGGTGAGCCGGAGCGCGAACAGCCTTGCGGATGTCGCGCAGGAAGCCAGCTGCGCCGACCTGCTGGTGCTCGGCCATGGCCGCGAACGCACGCTCGGCGCGTTGCTGCGCGGCCAGACCGCCGAGCGGCTGGCGCGCCTTTGCCGCTGCCCGATCCTGGTCAGCAAGCTGGCACCGCGGCAACGCTACGGCAGGATCCTGGTCGCCGTGAACTTCACGCCGGCATCGAAGAACCTGGTCAAGCTGGCCTGGATGCTGGACGACGACGCCGAGGTCGAGCTGTTTCACGCCATCAGCACCCGCAACGAGGCGAAGCTGCGCTCCGCCGAGGTGTCCCAGCACGCCATCAAGGCCTACAGGCACGAATGCATGCGCCACGCGCGCGACCGCATCTTCTGGCTCACCGATTCGTTCGACTCCCGCCGCAACCGCGTGATGTCGGCCATCGGCCACGGCGACCCCGCCCGGCAGGCCGCGATCCAGCAGGACTGCGTGGGCGCCGATCTGCTGGTGGTCGGCAAGCGCAGCAACTCGCCGGTCGTGGACTTCGTCTTCGGCAGCGTGGCGCAGCGCGTGCTGTGCTGGGCGAGCAGCGACGTCCTGATCGTGCCCGACGACTTCCAGGCCTCGACACGCGCCGCGGCAATGCAGCGGATCGAGGCCGAGCGCGCCCTCGCGCCGGCCGTCGGGAGGATCTCATGAGCGACGCACGCCTGCTCACGATGGACGAAGCCCAGCTCCTGTCGCGGGCGGCCGAACACTGGCTGCGGCTCGGCGAGGTGGAGCTCAACCCCGGCGAGCAGGCCCTGGCGCTGCTGTCGCAGGCCACCTTGCGCCCCCGCGGGTGCACGCGCAGCGACATCGCCGGCCTCAACTGGACGCTGCAGATCGAGCCGGCGGATGGCAGGGAGGTGCGCGAGTTCACGCTGGTCTGTCCGCGCGACGCCGACGTCTCGCAGCGCCGCGTCTCGGTCCTGACGCCACTGGGACTGAGCTTTATCGGCCAGACCGTCGGCGCCGTGGCCCGGCTCCCCCACGCCACCGGCGGCACGAGCGCGGTCCGCATCCTCGGCGTCCGGCGCTGCAGCGAGCTCGGGCGCCATCCGGAGGACCCGGAGCTGCTTCATGCGCCCTGAGGCGCAGCGTGGAACGGTGGACTGGCTCTCGCGGCCCGACCGCTAGCTGATAGCTGCTGCGCCATGCGTCCGGGCCTGCATGGCGGGCTGCCCCAGATCCGCCAGTTGCACTTCGATCGCCCGATTGAGTTCGTCCAGGCGCTCCACCAGCAGGGCCAGGCCACCGGTCAGTGACGACGGCTGGTCGCCGCGGCACGCGAGCTCGAGCGCTTCGCACGCCTGGACCACCCGCTCGGCCTGGACCATCCGTGCCGCGCCCTTGATCCGGTGCGCCATGGAAGCCGCTTCAGGGAGCTCGCCCGTCTCGACGTGTTCGACGAGCTGCCGCAGGTCGCCGAGGTTGGCTCGCAGCAGGGCCTCGAGAAATCTCGCCTCGACCCGGGCATCGCCGTCGGACAGGCTGCGCAGCGCCAGCGGGTCGAACGGTCTCCCGGCCGGGGCTTCCAGCGGCGGCGCGGATGGCGGTGCCGCAAGATCCGCGCGCAGATGCCGATGGAGCGCCGCCGACAGGCCATCGAGGCTGAAGGGCTTCATCAGGCACTCGTCCATCCCCACTTCGAGGGCGCGGCGCCTCTCCGCTTCCTGCACATGGGCGGTGCAGCCCAGGACCGGGCAGCGCGGCAGGCGCTGCTCGCGCTCGAGCGCACGGATGGCCGCAGTCAATGCGTAGCCGTCCATGACCGGCATCGAACAATCGGTGATGACGAGGTCGAAGCCGCCATCGCGCCAGAGTTCCAGTGCAGTCTCGCCGTCTTCGGCCAGTTCGCAGTCCAGGCCCAGGTGATCCAGCTGGCGGCGCAGCAGCAGCCGATTGGCCGGATGGTCGTCGACCGCCAGGACCTTGCCGTGCCAGCGCCAGGAGCGCCCGGACTCGCTGTCGTCCTGGATCGCCGGCAGCGTCGCGGCCAGCGGCGCGGCCACGACCGACAGGTCGAACGCGACCCGGACGCAGGTTCCCTGCCCGCGCTGGCTGCGAACCTCGATCGTGCCCCCCATCTTCCGGCACAGCCTCTGCACGATGGGCAGGCCCAGCCCCGTGCCGCTGACGGCACGCGGCCCGGCGGCCTCGGCCTGGAAGAAGGGCCGGAACAGGTTCGCGACATCCTCGGATGCGATGCCGATGCCGGAATCCTCGACCTCGAGGACGACCGACTCGGTGTCCCCACTCCGATTCGCGTGGCGCAGGCGCAGCGTGACGCTGCCGGCATCGGTGTACTTGATGGCATTGCTGACCAGGTTGTTGACGATCTGCCTGAAGCGCGTCGCATCGGTCACATGCCATTCACCGACCGCCGCATCCAGGTCGAGTCCGATGACCAGTCCGCGCTGGCGCGCCATGCCCGAGAACACCTTGGCCACATCTTCGAGGATCGGCCGCAGTCGTACCGGCGCCAGCACGATCTCCAGGCCCCCGGCCTCGATCTTCGAGATATCCAGGATGTCGTCGATCAGCCCGAGCAGGGATTGCGCCGAGCTGCGGGCCAGCTCGACCGAATCGCGGTCCTTCGTGTTCAACCGGCCCTCGCGCACCAGCAGTTCGAGCAGGCCCAGCACCGCGTTCATCGGCGTGCGGATCTCATGGCTCATGGTGGCGAGGAAGTTGGACTTGGCCCGGTTCGCCTCTTCGGCCCGGGTCAGGGCCGTTTCGATCTGCTCGATCAGGTGCTGGCGCTCGGTGATGTCGATCGCGCCGGCGATCAGCGCGGATGCCGCAGCGCCCTCCTTCAGCGCGATGGGCGCCGCCCAGTGAAGAATGCGCCGCGTCTGGCCGTGGACAGACACGTCGACGTCCTCGCTGATGGTGCCGTGGTTGGCGAGCAGGTCGAGGTAGCGCTCGTGAAGCAGGGCCATGTGCTCCGGATCGACGAAGTCGAGCCCGCTTTCGCGCACGGTCTTGCCTTCGATCGCCTCGCGCGTGGTGCCGAAGAGCGTTTCGTAGGCTGCGTTGCAGAAGATCTGCCGCGCCTCGGCGTCGCGCACGCAGATGGCATAGGGGATGCCCTCGAGCGTCGCCCGCTGGAAGGCGACCTGGTCGTGCAGTTCAGCCTTCGCGGCCAGCCGGCGCCCCATCTCGATGCGCAACGACCGAGTACGAATCGTGGTCAGGACGAGGCACAACGCGAAGCCCGCGGCGAACGCATAGAACCAGAGGCAGTGACCTTCCGGATGGCCGATGATCATTTCGGCCCCTCAGGAAATAAGACGATGAGCGCGGGTGAAATCGACCAATTCAACCAGCGTGGAAATTCTGAGCTTCTCGAAGATGCGTGTCTTGTAGCTGCTGATCGTCTTGTTGCTGATCAGCAGTGTTTCGGCGATTTCCTTGTTGCTCATGCCGCGCGCGAGATATTGCAGCACCGTCAGTTCCCGGTCGGACAAGGTCTTGATCAAGGCGTCGGGGCTGGCCGGCGAATTGAGATGGGCCTGCGGGGACAGCGCTGACGAGGGGAACAGGCTATAGCCGGCGAGCACCGTTTGGGCGGCCTGCACCACTGCCGTCATGTTTTCGTTCTTGCTCATGAAGCCATTGGCGCCCGCCTGCACCGTGCGGGCGGCGAAAACGGATTCCTGCTGCGCGGACAACACCAGCAGCTTGATCTCGGGCTGGGATTTCCGCACGCGCTCGAGCAGGTCCAGGCCGCTGAGCCGAGGCAGATCGAGATCGAGAATGACCAGGTCCGGGTGCTGATCGCGAATGGCGGCCAGCGCGGTGGGGCCGTCGCCGGCCTCGCCGACGACCTTGAAGTCGCCGCCGGCCTCGAGTGCGGAGCGGACCGCGAGCCGGATGGCCGGGTGATCGTCGACCACGATGACTGTATGCATTTGGATTCCCTTGCTATGAGTTTGGGCCGTCTGACGGCTATTGCGCGAGGGCCACTTCTCAATCAAATAGCATTCAACCCGCGCTTTCGTCTCGATTTTAAGTCGCATCCAAACCCAATGCGGAATACATCAGCACTTATAGAATTGCATATTTCCTCTCTTTGCGAAAAAATCCACACATGGATCGCCTATATATTCAATTCAATTTCAGAATTTTCTTATTGTCTTTTTAGAAATTTCCCACAGCCATCCAGACAATCAATTTCAATTCAACAAACCAATCTATTAATATCAATCCGTCACAAAACGTTGCAAAAGCCGGCGCAACAGGCTTCCTTTCGGCCCTTTTTCCTTGCCCGGCTTGAGGGCGCCTTCTCAGCGGATCCATCGATTCAGGCGGAAGGCTGTGTCCATGCACGGTTCGACGCCCGCACCCTGCGCCTTGCCCGAATCGTCGGGATCGGTCGTGCGCTCGACGAGGTAGCCGGTGTCGCCGCTTCCGAGGCGGCGGCTTGTCAGTTGCGTGGTGGTGCCCCGGAAATGCCCTGGCCTCGGCGCAGGCGCTGGCGCGCGAGATCGCCGCGTTCCCGCAGCAGTGCATGCGCAGCGACCCAAGTTCGGCCTGCGCTCGATGGGAGCTGTCGCTGGCGAAGGCGCTCAGGCAAGAGGGGGCGCGGCGTGCCGATCGTCTTTGCGGAGGGCGCGACGGGTGCCGGGCGCTTCGCCCAGGGCACCGGCCGCCATGGCGCCTTCGGCAGGCGTTGAGCAGCGAGGGGGGCGGCGGCGCGATTGCGGCGCCGCGCAGGGCCGGATTCAGCCCGTGCGGCGGGCGCCTTGCACCTGGTAGCCGTTCTGATAGATGCCGATCACCAGGCCGCTCACGGCGTCGGACGGCCGGGCGGTGACGAATCGGTTGCCGCCGGCCTGATACACGACGATGGTGCAGGCAGCGCTCCTGCTCAGGGTGCGTGCCACGCCGCTGGCCTGGCTGACTGTCTGATAGGTGTTCATGAGGTGGCTCCTGTCTGAATAGGGTTCGCGGGATGAGGGGTCAGGAGCGCGCGGCGGCCAGCAGGCCGTCGATCGCGAGCACCACGCCCTCCCGGGCGGCTGGCGAAGGCGTGCCTTCGAGCAGCAGGTTGCGCACGAGGCCCAGCGTGTGGATGAGCTCCGCCTCCATCTCCGTCAGCAAGGGAATGACCTCGAAGTCGGGATACTTGCCCTTGGCGCCCATCGGTCTTCCGGGACCTGAAAGGTCGACGTCATAGCCTTCACTGACTGCCTGTTTCTGGGTCTTCATGGCTTACCAACGTTGGATCGGGTTGCTGTTGTCGGGGCCGGATGAGCGGCACCGAATCGATGTAATACATTGTGCCTAGTTACTTCCTAAGTAACAAGATGATTCATTAACTTTTTTCTACATTTTTGCATCGGCGCTGCACACGGCATTCGCGTCCGCGTGCGGCCCGGCCCGCGAGTTGCATCCGCTTGCGGGGCGCGGGTTTTCCGCCATACAGCCCGGCATCTCGTTTGTATACAGTTTCGCGTACAGAACAGTGGACGGTGCGCGACATGGCATCGCCCTCGCCCATCCCTCTTTCCTCCCGCCGACCCAGGAGATCTCGTCATGACGGCTGTTGCCTCCCCTGCCATCCATCCCGTCGATCAGCGCCTGCCCATGGGCAAGCTCACGGCCCTCGGCCTGCAGCACGTGCTCGTGATGTATGCCGGTGCCGTGGCGGTGCCGCTGATCGTCGGCCGCGCGCTCAAGCTCACGCCGCAGGAGGTCGCGCTGCTGATCTCGGCCGACCTGTTCTGCTGCGGCATCGCGACGCTGATCCAGTCGCTCGGCGCCACCCAGTGGTTCGGCATCAAGCTGCCGATGATGATGGGCGTGACCTTCGCGTCGGTCGCGCCGATGGTCGCGATCGCCAACGCCAACCCGGGCCAGGCCGGCGCGCAGTTGCTGTTCGGCGCCATCATCGGCGCCGGCATCATCTCGATACTGATCGCGCCGATGGTCTCGCGCATGCTGCGCTTCTTCCCGCCGGTGGTCACCGGCACCATCATCGCGGTGATCGGCATCAGCCTGATGCGCGTGGGCATCAACTGGATCTTCGGCAACCCGGTCGGGCCGACCGCGCCGGCGCTGGTCGACCCGGTCTATGCCAAGTGGCTGGCCGACGTCACCTCGCCCGGCTCGGCCGTGCCGCCGGTGCCCAAGGGCCTGTCGATCGTGCCCTCGGTGCCGAACCCGCGCTACGCCGACCTGGGCGGGCTCGCCATCGCGGCGCTGGTGCTCGTGTCGATCCTGCTGATCGTCAAGTACGCCCGCGGCTTCATCGCCAACATCTCGGTGCTGCTGGGCATCGTGATCGGCGCCGTGGTCGCCACCGCCTTCGGCTTCATGACCTTCGAGAAGGTCGGCAATGCCGCGTGGTTCGACATCGTGCTGCCCTTCCACTTCGGCCTGCCGAAATTCGACCCGGTGCTGATCCTCACGATGTCGCTGATCATGATCGTGGTGATGATCGAATCGACCGGCATGTTCCTCGCGCTCGGCGAGATGACCGACCGCAAGATCAGCCAGCAGGACCTGGCGCGCGGCCTGCGTACCGACGGCCTCGGCACCTTGATCGGCGGCATCTTCAACACCTTCCCCTACACCAGCTTCTCTCAGAACGTCGGGCTGGTGGCGGTCACGGGCATCAAGAGCCGCTATGTCTGCGTGGCCGGCGGCGTGATCCTGATCGTGCTGGGCCTGCTGCCGAAGATGGCGGCACTGGTCGAGTCGCTGCCGACGGTGGTGCTCGGTGGCGCCGGGCTGGTGATGTTCGGCATGGTCGCGGCCACCGGCATCCGTATCCTCTCGGGCGTGGACTTCAAGACCAACCGGCACAACGCGATGATCGTCGCGGTGTCGATCGGCGTCGGCATGATCCCGCTGCTGGCGCCCAACTTCAAGCAGTGGATGCCGCACGCGATCCACTCGCTGGTGGAGTCGGGCATCCTGCTGGCGTCGATCTGCGCGGTGTTGTTGAACCTGTTCCTGAACGGCGCCAGGCATGACGAGGCGGCGATCGTCGCCGCGGCCAAGCAGGCCGAGGCGCATTAGGCTCGCCCCACTAGGCTCGCCCCCAGGTTGCCCGGCACTTCGTGTCCGGGCGCCCACCCCCTACCGGGGGCAACACCAGCGGCCCGGCGAAGCCGGTTCCGCGGTGTTTCACCAACGGGCCTGGCTTCGCCGGCCGGTGAATATGGCGCTGTTCTTGTTTTCGGCTGCGCGCAGCGCGCCTGTTCGTGGGCAGTCGCGGAACCGGCTTCGCCGGGCCGCTGGCTGCGCCCCCGGTAGGGGGTGGGAGGGCTACACGAAGTGAGCCCAACCTGGGGGCGAGCTAACCCAGTAGTAGAGCGTCGTCGGAGACCTGCTCGCCACGCACCTTCTCGAACATCGCCAGCAGATGCTGCACATCCATTCCCTTGCGCTCTTCGCCGCTGACGTCGAGCACCACCTGCCCCTGGTGCAGCATCACGGTGCGGTCGCCGACATCGAGCGCCTGGCGCATGCTGTGGGTCACCATCATGGTCGTCAGCCGGTTCTCGGCCACGATGCGCGCGGTGAGGCGCAGCACGAAATCGGCGGTGCGCGGGTCGAGCGCGGCCGTGTGCTCGTCGAGCAGCAGGATGCGCGAAGGCTGCAGCGAAGCCATCAGCAGGCTGACCGCCTGCCGCTGACCGCCGGAAAGCAGGCCGATGCGGTCGCCGAGCCGGTTTTCCAGGCCCAGCCCCAGGATGGCCAGCCGCTCCCGGAAGCCGGCCCGCATCGAGTCCCGGACCGCACGGCCCAGCCCGCGGCGAGCGCCCCGCATCTGCGCGAGCGCCATGTTCTCCTCGATGGTCAGGTCTTCGCAGGTGCCCGCCATCGGGTCCTGGAAGACGCGCGCCACCTGGCTCGCGCGCTGCCACACCGGTTGCCGCGTGACGTCGACGCCGTGGATCGAGATCCGGCCGCTGTCCACCGGCATGTCGCCGGAGATCGCGTTGAGGAAGGTCGACTTGCCCGCTCCGTTGGAACCGATCACGGTGACGAACTGGCCGGCCGGAATCTCGAGCGACATGCCGCGCAAGGCACGCGTCTCGATCGGCGTGCCGGCGTTGAAGGTCATCTCCAAGTCTTTGGCTTGCAGCATCAGCCAGCCTTTCTGCCGATCAAGCGGCGCTTGAACTGAGGGATCACGAGGGCGACGGCCACCAGCAGCGCAGTGACCAGGTTCAGGTCCTGCGCCTGCAGGCCGATGAAGTCGCTGTTGAGCGCCAGCGCGATGAAGAAGCGATAGACGATGGCGCCGATGATCACCGCCAGCGTCACCAGCACCAGCCGGCGAGACGGCAGGATGCTCTCGCCGACGATCACCGCCGCGAGGCCGATCACGATCGTGCCGATGCCCATCGAGATGTCGGCGCCGCCCTGGGTCTGCGCGAACAGCGCGCCGCCCAGGGCCACCAGGGCGTTCGACAAGGCCATGCCGCACAGGATCATGGTGCCGGTCGCCACGCCTTGCGAACGCGCCATGCGCGGATTGGAGCCGGTGGAACGGATCGCCAGGCCGGTCTGGGTCGTGAAGAACCAGTCCAGCAGCAGCTTGGCCAGCACCACCACCACGGCCAGGATGACCGGCCGCGCGATGTAGTCGGCGAGCCAGTCGGGCTGCAGCACGGTGAACACGGTCGCCTCGGTGATCAGCGGCACATTCGGCTTGCCCATGATGCGCAGGTTGATCGAGTACAGCGCGATCATCACCAGGATGCTGGCCAGCAGATCCATGATCTTCAGCCGCACATTCAGCCAGCCGGTCACGAGGCCGGCGCAGGCGCCCGCGACGGTGGCGATCGCGGTCGCCGAAAAGGGGTCGAGGCCGTGCGAGATCAGCACCGCGGCCACCGCCCCGCCGAGCGGGAAGCTGCCGTCGACCGTCAGGTCGGGAAAGCGCAGCAGCCGGAAGGAGATGAAGACACCGAGGGCCACCAGGCTGAAAATCAAGCCGATTTCCAGCGCGCCGAACAATGAATACAAGGACATGGAATTGAAGCCGTCGGTTGGGCTGATGGCCCGCCGCTGCCGCCTCCGGCGCGCTGCGAAGCGCGGCGGGGCGGCGGGTCAGGCCGTGCGAGGCAAGCGGCCTACTTCACCACGTGTGCGGCGGAGGCCATGAGCGCGCTCGACAACTTGGCGCCCTGCTTGGCAGCCGCACCCGGGTTGACGTACAGCTCGAGCTTGGCGGTGGTCTCGGAAGCGATCGCGCCCGGCGCCTCGCCCTTCAGGATCCGCACCACGATCTTGCCGGTCTGCACGCCCAGGTCGTAGTAGCTGATGCCCAGAGCCGCGATCGCGCCGCGCTTGACGCTGTCGGTGTCGGAGGCCACCAGCGGAATCTTCGCGTCGTTGCCGACCTTGACCAGCGCTTCGTAGGCCGACACCACGTTGTTGTCGGTGTTGGTGTAGATCACGTCGACCTTGCCGATCAGGCTGCGCGCCGACGAGCCGACGTCGACGGTGCGCGGCGCGGCCGCTTCCACCAGCGTCATGCCGCGCTTGGCCAGCAGTTCCTTCAACTCCTTCACGACCACCACCGAATTGGCCTCGCCCGGGTTGTAGACCATGCCGACCCGCTTGGCGGCCGGCACCACCTGCTGGATCAGGTCGACCTGCTTGTCGAGTGCCAGCATGTCCGACACGCCGGTCACGTTGCTGCCGCTCGGCTTCATCGACGGCACGAGCTGGGCCGCCACCGGGTCGGTCACGCCCGAGTACACGACGGGCATCGTCTTGGTCGCTGCCACCACGGCCTGTGCCGAGGGCGTCGCGATGGCGACGATCGCATCGGGCTGGTCGCCGACGAACTTGCGCGCGATCTGCGCCGCGGTGCCGGTGTTGCCCTGGGCGCTCTGGTATTGCCACTTGAGGTTCTTGCCGGCCTCGAAGCCCGCTTGCTTGAGCGCGTCCTTGACACCGTCGCGTATCGAATCGAGTGCCGGGTGTTCGACGATGGCCGTGACCGCGACGGACTTTTGCTGCGCCTGCGCGGGCGTGACGAGCAGCGCCATGGCCGCGGCCATGGCACCTGCGGTGAGAAGAAACTTGTTTCCGATCGACATGGAAATCCTCCGTGGGGTCTCTGGTTCTTGCGAATTTCCAGGGAGGACAGAAGCGGCTGGCCCATGGGCGACACCCGCCGCGGCGCGAGCGAGTCCCTCCCCGAAGGCGCGCAGTCTAACTGCTCGGCTTCAGAACGGCAGCAGCCATGGCACCAGCGCGACGCTCACGGCCAGCACCAGCAGCACCAGCGGCAGGCCGACGCGCACGAAATCCATGAAGCTGTAGTCGCCCGGCCCGACCACCAGCGTGTTCACGGGCGACGAGACCGGCGTCACGAAGGCGGCCGAGGCGGCCAGCGCGACGGTCATCGCGAACGGATACGGCGAGGCCTGCAGCTCCTTGGCGATGGCCAGGGCCACCGGCGCCATCAGCACCGCGGTCGCGGTGTTGGAGATGAACATGCCGAGCACCGCCGTGACCGCGAAGATCACGGCCAGCACGGTGCGCGGTCCGGCGTCGCCGACGATGCCCATCAGCATCTGGGCCGCGAGATCGACGCCGCCGGTGCGTTGCAGCGCGAGCGAGAACGGCAGCATGCCGACGATCAGCACCAGGCTCGGCCAGTGGATCGCGCGGTAGGCGCTGCGCAGGTCGACGCAGCCGCACAGGCCCATCAGCAGGCAGCCGATCAGCGCCGCCTGCACGTTGGGCACCCAGCCGCCGACCATCAGCACCACGACCAGCGCGAGCGCGAGCAATGCGAACGGCGCGCGCGAGGCGGCGGGCGACACTTCGTCGAACTCCGACGGCAGGTTGAAGATGATCAGGTGCATGTCCGACCGGAGTCTTCGGATCGCATTCCAGATGCCGACCACCAGCAGCGTGTCGCCGGCCTTCAGCGGCTCGTCGAGGATGTCGTCGTGCTCGGCCGAGCGGCCATGCTTCAGGCCGATGACCGAGACGTCGTGGTTGGCGCGCAGGCGGGCCTCGACGACGGTCTTGCCGATCAGGCCCGAACCCGGCGGGATCAGCACCTCGGCCATGCCGATGTCCTGCGCATGCGCGGAGAAGTAGGCGCCGGCCAGCGGCAGCCGCTCGAGCGCAAAACGATGGCTCAGGCCATCGAGATCGGCGGACGGCCGCGAGACGTCGAGGAACAGCACATCGCCGGTCTCGATCGGGGTTCCGGGGGGCAGCAGGTCCTTCGCGAAACGGCGCTGGCGCTCGATGGCCAGCAGGTTCACGCCCGGGACGGCGCCCGCCTCGACCGCTTCGAAGACATGGCCGACAGCGGCCGATCCGGGCAGCACCCGGAACCGATGCCCGCGCTCGGCCAGCGCGTATTCGTCGATCCACTGGCCCAGCCCCGCCCTCTGCCCTGCGGGCCCGGCCGGGGCCTTCGATCCGCCGAGCCAGCGCCGCACCCCGAGCATGTAGGCGATGGCGACGAGCAGCACCGGCACGCCGAAGGGCGTGAAGCTGAAGAAGTGGAAGCCCTCGAAACCCTTGCGCACCAGTTCGGCGTGAATCACCAGGTTGGGCGCCGTCGCCACCAGGGTCATCATGCCGCTGATCAGCGCCGCGACGGACAGCGGCATCATCAGCCGCCCGGCCGCCACGCCGGTGTTGCGCGCAATGCGCAGCACGATCGGCACGAAGATCGCGACCACGCCGGTCGAGCTCATCACCGAGCCGACGCCGGCCACGATGACCATCAGCAGCACGATCAACCGCGCCTCGTTGCCGCCGGCCCGCGCCACCAGCAGATCGCCGAGCCGCTGCGCGACCCCGGTGCGCAGCAGCCCCTCGCCGATCACGAACAGCATCGCGATCAGCACGATGTTGGGGTCCGCGAAGCCGGCCAGCGACTCCTGCATGCTGATCACGCCGGTGAACGGCAGCGCCGCCATCATGAGAAGCGCGACCACGTCGGTGCGAGGGCGGCCGATCGCGAACATCGCCACGGCGCTCGCCAGCAGCGCAAGGACAAGGCCGAGCTGAAGGTTCATGGGTCAGATCATCGCCAGCGGCTTCTTGCGCCGCGGGGCAGGATGAAGGCGGTCGATCTCGGCCAGCACGTCCGCGCCCAGCGTCAGTCCGGCCGCCGCGAGGTTGTCGCGCAGATGGGCCTCGCGCACCGCCTTCGGAATCGCGGCCACGCCGGGCTGCGCCAGCACCCACGCCAGCGCGAGCTGCGCCGCGCTGATGCCGAGGCGCCGGGCGATCTTCTGCAGGCCGGCATCGGCGGCCAGCGCGCCCTGGTCGATCGGGCTGTAGGCCATCAGCGGCATGCCGCGTGCGCGCTGCCAGGGCAGCAGGCTGAACTCGGGGCCGCGCTCGGCCGCCGAGTAATAGACCTGGTTGGCGGCACAGTCGCTGCCCAGCGCGGCGAGTTCCTCCAGGTCGTCGGTGTCGAAATTGCTGACGCCCCAGCGGCGGATGCGCCCCTGCGCCACCAGCGCGCGCAGCGCCTCGCAGGTCTGGACCAGCGGATGCTCCCCGCGCCAGTGCAGCAGGTAGAGGTCGATGTGGTCGAGGTCCAGCCGCGCGAGGCTGCGCGCGCAGGCCGCCGGCGTGCCCGCGCGGCTGGCGTTGTGCGGATAGACCTTGCTGACGATGAACAGCTCCTCGCGCTTCACGTCGCCCGCGCGCAGCGCCTCGGCCACGGCCTGCCCGACCACCTCCTCGGCGCCGCCTTCGCCGTACATCTCGGCGGTGTCGACGAGCCGGTAGCCCATTTCGATGGCGGCGCGAACCGCCGCGACTTCCGCAACGCGGCGGCCGGCGGATTCGCCCATCTTCCAGGTGCCGAGGCCGAGCGCCGGCATCCGCCCGCCGCCGGGCAGTTCCAGGTATCGCATGGGATCTCCTTCTCCATCATCGGCGGGATCGCATCCCGCGCGCCACGATGCTAACCAAGCCGCGATCGCCGAGGCACTGGACGATTCATCCAATATGTCAGACAATAATTCCAACATGACGGAACAAGCGGACAGCCTGAACGATCGCATCGCCGCGCGGGTTCGCGAACTGCGCGCGGCGCGCGGCCTGTCGCTCGACGCGCTGGCCGCGCACTGCGGGGTCAGCCGCTCGATGATCTCGCTGATCGAGCGCGGCGAAAGCAGCCCCACCGCGGTGCTGCTCGAGAAGCTCGCCACCGGCCTCGGCGTCGCGCTGGCCTCGCTGTTCGAGCCGCCGCAAGCCAGCGACGACCCCGTCGCGCGGCTGGCCGACCAACCCTTGTGGCGCGATCCGCATTCGGGCTACGTGCGCCGCAACGTCTCGCCCGCCGGCGGGTCGTCGCCGATCCAGATCGTCGAGGTGGCCTTCCCGCCGAAGGCGCGGGTGGCCTACGAGAGCGGCGCCCGCGAACCCCGCATCCACCAGCAGGTGTGGGTGCTGGAGAACACGATCGAAGTCACGGTCGGCGACGCGGTCCATCGGCTCGAGGCCGGCGACTGCCTGGCCCACGTGCTGGACCGTCCCGTGAGCTACCACAACCCGACGCGCAGCCTCACGCGCTATGCCGTCGTGATCGCCACCCTGCCCTCTGCCTGGAGATGACATGACAACCGACGCCAATGCCCCCGTTCGCAACATCCGCCGCCTTCAAACGGTCTCCGATGCGCAGTTGCGCGCCCTGGCCGAACTGCTGATCGATTGCGTGGAGGGCGGCGCCTCGGTGAGCTTCATGCATCCGCTGCCGCTGCCCGAGGCGATGGCGTTCTGGCGCCGCGTCGCCGAGGAGGTCGCCGAGGGCGAACGCGCCTTGCTGGTGGCCGAGGATGCCGACGGCATCGTCGGCACCGTGCAGCTGGTGCTGGCGCAGCCGGACAACCAGCCGCACCGCGCGGACCTGTCGAAGATGCTGGTGCACCGGCGCGCGCGATGCCGGGGCTGGGGCGAAGCGCTCATGGGCGCGGCCGAGCAGATGGGGCGCGACTGCGGCAAGTCGCTGCTGGTGCTCGACACTGCCAGCGACACCGCCGAACGCCTGTACGAGCGGCTCGGCTGGCAACGCGTCGGCGCGATTCCGGGCTATGCGCTGCTGCCGCAGGGTGGGCTCTGCACCACCACCTACTTCTACCGGCAGCTGGAGGCCGGGGAGAAGGCACGCGGCAGCGAGTTTTCGTGAGCGCGAAGCCTCAGCTTTTCCCGCGCAGAAGCTCCGCCTTCTGCGCCAGCTCCGCGGCCGCGACGACCTGCTGAACCGACAGCGGCCCGGTCAGCTCGACCTCGCCGGCAAGAACGCTTGCCAGCGCGGCTCGCCCCGCATCGCCGGCCAGCCAGGCAAACGCCGACGTGATCGATCCAGCGCCGAACTTGGCGCGAAGCGCCTTCGACGCGGCACGGCTCACCTCGGCGAACGCTTCGTGGTCCGCTGCAGCTGAGGCCGCGCGAACGACCAGGCAGCAGGCTGCGAGCTTCTCGGCTTCGTTGCGCAAGCGACGGGCCTTGCCCTCGCTCTGGGCCGCGCGCTTCGTCTCCAGCGACGCCGGCGAAGGATCCGCAGGGGAGAGAGGAAGGTTCGGTTCGAGCGGCATGGATGCGTTCATTTTCAAGGAGCCTCGGATTGTCGCCTCAGCAGTGCCGTGCGAGACGGGCAGCATGACCGCGCCCCCCATCGACGCTAGTGGGCGCCTTCCCCTTCCATCCCCGCGCTGTACTTCCCCTCGCTGGCCAGGCCATTGAGCCGTGCCCGCTTGAGCAGCGCGTCCTGGCACGCGCGCGCATGGGCAGGTTGACCCTGCCACGCCTGCAGCGCCGGATCCTGCAGCGCGCGCCCGTAGGAGAAGCTGAGCGGCCAGGGCTGCCGGCCCAGGCGATTGAGCGCATCCAGGTTGGCGGTCGCTTCGACGGGCGACTGCCCGCCCGACAGGAAGTTGATGCCCGGGACCGCCGCCGGCACCGCGCGCCGCAGCACGCGGAGGGTCTGCGCCGCCACCTCCTCGGGACCGGCCTGCCGCGCATGCGCCTTGCCAGGCACCACCATGCTGGGCTTCAGCAGGATGTGCTCGAGCACCACGCGATGGCGATGCAGGGCCCCGAACACTTCGTGCAGCACCTCCTGCGTGACCTCCGCGCAGCGCGCCAGGCTGTGGTCGCCGTCGATCAGGACCTCCGGCTCGACGATCGGCACCACCCCCTGCGACTGGCAGATCGCCGCGTAGCGCGCGAGCGCCTCGGCGTTGGCCTCGATCGCCATCCGGCTCGGCAGCGTGCCCGAGACGTTGTAGACGGCGCGCCATTTCGCAAAGCGCGCGCCCTGCGTCACATAGGCTTCGAGGCGCTGGGCGAGTCCGTCGAGGCCCTGCGTGATCTCGTCGCCGGGCGCAAGTGCCAGCGGCCCCTTGCCGGCGTCGACCTTGATGCCCGGCACGATGCCTTGCCGCGCGGCCAGGGCCGCGAGCGGCTCGCCGTCGTCCGCGCTCTGGCCCAGGGTCTCCTCGTACAGGATGACGCCGCTGATGTACTCGCCCAGGCCGGGCGTCGACAGGAGCAGGCTGCGGTAGGCGCGCCGGTTCTCCGGCGTCGACTCGACGCCGATCGCCTTGAAGCGCTTGGCAATGGTCGGACCGCTCTCGTCGGCGGCAAGGATGCCCTTGCCGCTGCGAACCAGCGCTTCCACGGTGGCTTGAAGATCATCGGAAATGGCCATGGCGGATCCTTCGTTCGAGCGGGGCTCAGTCTCCTGCTTCGAAGCGCTGGAGCGCAAGCCCATGCCGACCGTGATGTCTTGTCAAGGTCGACATCTGCATGGTCACGGGCACCCGATGACCCTTCATCCGATCGCGGTGAAGACGCTTCGCAGCGGCACGGGCGGGATGCATGTAACATCGCCAACGCTCCGGGGTGCACACGACAGTGCTGAGATTCAAACCCGCGAACTTGAACCGGTTAATCCCGGCGGAAGAAGAGCCATCACTTCGATCATCGGCGGATCCTGCCGTGGTCGCAGGGGCCTTCGGAGCATCCGTTTCACGGTCACGAAGAAGTCCTTATGAACCAGCCCCCTGCAGATCGACCTGCGGCCAGTGATGTGGTCGCCGACGTGCTCGCCTTCATCGCGCAGGACGGGTGCACCGACGACGCGTTCGATCGGCTGGCGTTGCACCTGTTCGCCCACCAGTACGGCAACAACCCGGCGTACCGGCGCTTCTGCCAGCGGCGCGGAGCGACCCCGCGCCATGTGAAGCGCTGGAGCGACATCCCGGCAGTGCCGATCGACGCCTTCAAGGAGCTCGACCTGCGGTGCGAGCCGCCGGCCGCCACGGACCGGGTCTTCATGACCAGCGGCACGACCCGCAGCGAGGTGAAGGGCCGGCATATTCATCCGACGCTGGCGGTCTACGACCGGTCGATGATCCGCAACTTCTCGAACCGGTTCATGCGCGGCAGCGGCCGGATGCGCATGGGCATCCTGTTCCCCACCGAAACCGTGCTGGCCAATTCCTCGCTGGCCCACTACCTGGCGCTCGCGCTGAATGAATTCGGCACCGAAGACAGTCGCTACTTCATGAGCCCGCAGGGGCTGGACGTCGCCGGTCTGTGTGAGGCGCTGGCGGACGCCGAACGCCGCGACTCGCCCTACGCGCTGCTCGGCGCCAGCTACAGCTTCGTGCACCTGATCGACGAACTCAAGCAGCGCGGCCTGTCGTTCCGCCTGCCGGCAGGCAGCCGGGTCCTGGACACCGGCGGCTACAAGGGACAGTCGCGCGAATTGCCGCTCGACGCCTTCTATGCGGCGCTGTCGGCGCGGCTCGGCATCGAACGATCGCAGTGCATCAACATGTACGGCATGACCGAGCTGAGCACGCAGTTCTACGACGCCGGCAATGCGTCGGTGCCGTCGGTGAAGTCGGGGCCGCACTGGATCCGCTCGCGCCTGGTCGACCCGCTCACGGGCCGCGAGGTCGCGCGCAGCGAGCGCGGAATCCTGGTCCATTGCGATCTCGCCAACTTCAATTCCGTGACCACCATCCTGACCGAGGACGTGGGCCTGGCCGCCGACGGCGGGTTCCTGCTGCTCGGCCGCGCCGAGGGCGCTGAGGCCAAGGGCTGTTCGCTGGCGGTGGAGGAATTCATCCGGGCGGCAGCGGCATGACGACACTGCGCGTGGTTGCCGGTTACCTGCCTGGCCTGGCGCCGGCGGACGTGCAGTGGCAGCCTCTGGTCTTCGAATCGGGCACCACGCGGCTCGAAGTCGCGGTGCCCGTGCTGAGTCCGCCACAGATGACCGCGCTCGCCCTGCGGGTCAAGCAGGCCAGCCGCCGCCATCTGAAGACGATGACGGTGTCGCAGATCGTGGCCGTGGTGGATCGCGCGATCGCCCGCCTGCTCGACCCGGCCGACCCCTGCCGCATGCAGGCCGACCAGCTGCTGCCGATCGTCAGCGGCTATGACGCCGAAATGGTCCGCCTGGGCCTCACGGCGTTCCTCAAGACCTTTCGCGCGCCGCAACTGCATCGCTTCGTCGCCGAAGACTTCGCCAATCCCAAGCTGCTGGACGAGTTCCAGCCGCGACCCAAGGGCGGCGCGGCCAGGGCGTTCGGGCCGGATCTGCTGGTTCACAGCTGGGCCGGCAATGTGCCGGCCCTGCCGCTCTGGAGCCTGGTCTGCGGATTGCTGGTGAAGGCCGGCAACATCGGCAAGCTGCCGAGCGCGGAACCGCTGTTCGCAGGCCTGTTCGCGCGGCTGCTGGCCGAGGTCCACCCGCCGCTGGCCGACTGCCTGGCCGTGGTGTGGTGGAAAGGCGGCGAGGCGGAACAGGCGACGGCCCTCTATGCCGAGGCGGACACGGTGCTCGCCTACGGCGGCAACGACTCGCTGGACGACATCCGCCGTCGGCTGCCGGTCACGACGCGCTTCCTGGCGTACGGCCACAAGCTGGGCTTCGGCCTGGTCGGCGCCGCGGCCCTCGACACCCTGCGCGCGCCGGCGACGGCACGCCTGGCCGCCTGGGACGTGATGCGCTACGACCAGCAGGGCTGCTATTCGCCGCATGTCTTCTACGTCGAGCGCGGCGGCAAGGTGTCGCCGCGCGAATTCGCCCAGTACCTCGCCAGCGAGCTCGCCAACCTGCACCACCGCTTCCCGCGCCGGGCCCTGGCGCTGGAGGAGTCGGCCGCGGTCGCCGGATGGCGGCAAGCCATCGAGTTGCAGTCGATGTCGGGCGGCGGCGAGCCTGTCTGCGAGCTGATCGGCGAAGCCGGTGCGGCCTGGGGCGTCGCTTACGCCGATGAAGCGCCGGCCTTGGCCCCCACGGCGTTGAACCGCAGCATCCAGGTCGTCGCGGTCGATTCGCTGGAACAGGTGATCGCGCGAGTGGCAGCGCACCCGCCCTTTCTGCAGACCGCAGGCGTGGCGGCAGCACCGGCCGAACTGTTCCGGCTGTCGGAGTTGCTGGGCGCTGCCGGCGTCACCCGCATCACGGCCATCGGCTCGATGACCTCGCCGGAGGCGGGCTGGCATCACGACGGCAGGTTCAACCTGCTGGACCTGGTGCGGATGGTCGAGATCGAACAGTCGGCGGAAATTGCGGCCGACAGGCTGGCGCCCTACGCGGACTAGGAATCAGCCGTGAGCTTCCTCGACATCGACAAGGTGGGCTTCACCTACCCCGGCTGGCCGCCGGTGGTGCGCAGCGTCGACTGGACCATCGCGCAAGGCGAGTTCCATTGCCTGGTCGGGCGCAGCGGCTGCGGCAAGACCACCCTGCTCAAGCTCGCCGCGGGCCTGCTGCATCCTCACACGGGCCGCATCCGGTTGCAGGGCAAGGAGGTGGTCGCGCCCGGCCCGCAGCTCGGCTTCGTGTTCCAGTCGCCGACCCTGCTCGAGTGGCATCGCGTGATCGACAACGTGCTGCTGCCGGTGTCGCTGCAACACAAGCCCACCGCACAGGAGATCGACAAGGCCGAGCAGTTGCTCGCGCTGCTCGGCCTGTCGGCCCATGCGCAGCACTACCCCCGGCAGCTGTCGGGCGGCCAGCAGAGCCGCGTGGCCCTGGCGCGCGCATTGATCCTGGAGCCGGCGCTGCTCTTGCTGGACGAACCTTTTGCCGCGCTGGACGCGATCACCCGCGGCGAACTGCAGGACGACCTGCTGCAGATGTGCCGCCTGCGCCGCACCACCGTCCTGTTCGTGACGCACGACATCGCCGAGGCGGTGTATCTGGGCGACCGGGTCGCGGTGATGGACCGCGGCCGGATCGTCCGGGACATCCGCGTCGAGGTGAGCAGGCCGCGCGCGCCGGCGATGCGGTACGGCGCGGCCTTCAACCTGCATTGCGCGCAAGTGCGCGATGCGATGGACCTGGCGACGGCATGAAGTCGATCTCCCCACGCACACAGCTCGGCTCCTGGGCGCTGCTGCTCGCGTTGCTCGCGGGATGGGAGCTGGCAGCGCGCGCTTCCGGCATTCCGGCCCTGGTCCTGCCGGCGCCTTCGGCGGTGATGAAGTCGCTCTGGATGGGCCTGTCGACCGGCTACCTGTGGCCCCACATCCGAACGACCGCCCTCGAGCTGGTGCTCGGGCTGTTCGCCGGCTGCCTGATCGGTTTCATCAGCGGCGTGGCGATGGCCGAGTCGGCGCTGCTGCAGCGCGTGCTGAAGCCGTATGTCGTGATCAGCCAGGTCATCCCCAAGCTGGCGCTGGCGCCGCTCTTCATCGTGTGGTTCGGCTTCGGCATGACGTCGACGGTGGTGATCACGGCGCTGATCTGCTTCTTCCCGTTGATGGAAAACACCGTGACCAGCCTGCAGCAGGTCGACCCGCAACGGCTGGAGCTGTTCCGGATGCTGGGCGCCACGCGGCGCCAGACCCTGCTGCGCCTGAAACTGCCTGCCGGCCTGCCCGGGATCCTGGCGGGCTTGCGGGTGGCGGTGGTGCTCGCGCTGGTCGGGGCGGTGGTCGGCGAGTTCATCGGCGCCAGCCAGGGGCTCGGCGCGCTGATCATCGCCTCGCAGGGAATGATGGACACGCCGCTGATGTTCGCGGTGCTGGTGGTCATCGCCGTGCTCGGCCTCGCGCTCTACCAGATCACGCTCGCAGTCGAGAAGCGACTGCTGCGGCCCTACACCCGAATCTCATGAGGAACACGACCTTGAACACACCCATCGCACGCCGCCGCACACTGCTGGCAACCGCCGCGCTATTCACCCTGATCGCTACTGGCGGGGCCAACGCCGGTGACGCGCCGGAGAAGATCACCGTGGCCGGCTGGAGCAAGCCGATCACCGAGATCACGCACCTGCTGGCCGAGCCCGACAAGGGCATCTTCAAGGCCAACGGGATCGACCTGGCCTACGTGTCCGGCGCCGGAGGGGGCGACGCGATCCGCAACATCCTCACCGGCCAGGCGGACGTGGCCTTCACCGACCCTGGCGCATTCTTCTCGGCCCTCGACAAGGGCGAGAAGCTGCGGGCGATCTACGACATCTACCCGCAGAACGTCTTCAACGTGGTCTCGCTCAAGTCCGCCAACATCACCAGGCCGGCCGACCTGAAGGGCAAGAAGATCGGTGTCTACAGCCTGTCCAGCGGCACCCGGCAGAACCTGCTGGTGCTGCTGCATCAGGCCGGCCTGTCCGAATCCGATGTCACCATCGTCGTCACCGGGCTGTCGAACTTCGCGCCGCTGCTGCAAGGCCAGGTCGATGCGACCGCCGCCACCGACACCGGCTTGCTGGTGGGCAAGCGCAAGGGGGTGGGCGAGGTCAACGTGATGGAGGTGCGCAACTACCTGAACGTGTCGAGCGACCTGTTCGTAGTCCGGGAACAGGTCTACCAGCAGAAGAAGCCGTTGCTCAAGCGGTTCCTGAAGGCCTATCGCGAGAGCGCGGCCTGGATGATCGCCAACCCCGAGGAGGCGGCCGGCCTGGCCATGAAACACGCTATCGACGGGACCGACCGCGCCGCCAACCTGGAGATCATTCGCTTGCGCAATGCCGCCAGCGTGTCGGCCACCACCGCGAAGAACGGTCTTGGCGCGTTCGACCTGGAGTCGCTGCAGAAGGCCGCGGATGCCTATCGCAAGCTGGGCCTGATCGAGCGCGACATCAAGATCTCGGACGTCGTCAGCACGGAACTGCTGCCTGCGCAATGAAGGAGGACACCGTGAAGTTCGAGGGCAAGGTGGTGCTGGTGACCGGTGCGAGCCGCGGCATCGGCGCCGCCATTGCGCAGGCCTTCGCGAGCGAAGGCGCGACGGTGCTGGTCAACCACCTGAGCAACGACGCCGCGGCCGCCGAGGTGGTCGCGCATTGCAAGGCGGCCGGTGGTGACGCCTGGGCCGTGAAGGCCGACGTCAATTCGGCGACGGCCGTGCAGGCCATGGTGGAACAGGCCCTGGACGAAGCGGGCCGCATCGATGTGGTGGTCAACAACGCCTTCCGGCCGTATGCCTTCGACCCGCAGCGCCGCACCTTGTTCGGCGACATGGCGTGGCCGGACTACCTGGCGCAGTTCGAAGGCGCCGTCGGCAGCGCATACAACGTCTGCCAAGCGGTGCTGCCGCACTTCAGGCAACGCACCCAGGGCAACATCGTCAACATCGTCAGCGACCTGGTCGAACGGCCGGTGATCCCGTACCACGACTACACGACCGCCAAGTCGGCGCTGGTCGGCTTCAGCCGCAACCTGGCCGCCGAACTGGGGCCGCTCGGCATCCGCGTCAATTGCGTCGCCCCCGGCCTGGTCTACCCGACGCAGGCCAGCAGCGCGACCCGGGAAGAATTCCGCGAGTCGCTGATCGCCGCAACGCCGCTGCGGCGGATCGCGCGGCCCGAGGACGTCGCCGGCCCGGTGCTGTTTCTCGCTTCCGAATGGAGCCGGTTCATGACCGGACAGGTGCTGTTCGTCGACGGCGGCCTGGTGATGAAGTGAAGACTTCCGGCCGGCGTCAGAACACGCCGAGCGCCAGTCCCGCGGCCAGCGCGGCGCCCAGTTCGCGGCATTGCGCGAGGTCCTCGGCACCGATCTGCTTGGGCCGCGCGATGGCCTCGGGCGTCTGCGCATGGGTGCACACGATCAAGGCCGGCGCGACGCAGCGCAGGCGCCAGCCGGTCGCGATGCGGTCGATCTGCCGAGCGGCGTTCTGGCCATCGCTGCCGGCGCACACCAGCGTGGCGTAGGGCCGGCCGTTCACGCGGTCGAGCGCGGCGTAGTAGCAGCGGTCGAAGAAGTCCTTCATCAGCCCGGCCATCGCGGCGAGGTTTTCGGGCGTGGCGAACACATAGCCGTCAGCGCCCAGCACGTCGTCGGGCTGGGCCTGCGGCGCATGCAGCAGGCGCACAAGCACATCGGGTTCGCCGCGCGCGCCTTCGGCGGCGGCCTGCGCCATCTGCGCGGTGCCGCCGGTCATGGTGTGGTAGACCACGAGCAGCGTCTTGGAAGTCATGCCGCCCAGCATAGCGGCCCGGCCCGATGACGGGCGAAATCAGTCGTCCTTGCCCCTGGAGCGATCGTCGAGCTGTTCGAATGCGGCCTGCCAGGTCTGCGGCGAATTCAGGATGCCGAGGTGACCGGTGTGCAGGAGGGGATCGTAGGCGCCCTGCCCGGTGAGAACGATCTCGCGCGCGCCGCGCAGGCTGGCGCTCCGGGAGAAGTCCGTCGGCTTGCCGAACGAATCCACGGCGGGCACCGGCGCGACCGAGCCGTCCTGCACCGGGAAGTAGACGAAACTGGCATCGCCGTTGCGGATCACCAGCACGCGCGTGGGCCCTTCGTTCTCGTTGCGGCCGTTGAGCAGGCGCAGGAAGGGCGTGTCGGGCGAGCCGAGTTCCTGACACACGTCGCTCGCTGGCGTGAAGCCGCCTGCCGCCGGGGCCCGCCAGTAGTTGGCGGGGTCGGGAGAGCAGTTGATGATGCCGTGGTTGGGCCCGTCGATGGCCACGAAGCGGCGCACCATATGCTGCGCCTCGTCCTGCCGCATCCACTCGCGCGCGAGCGTCACGCCCAGACTGTGCCCGACGATGTCCACCCGCCTGGCGCCCGTGAAGTCCATCACCGCGCGCACGAAGCGGCGCAGGTCGGGCACGTTGGCCGCGTTGGTGTGGGCGATGCTCGAACGGCGTGTCTGGTCCGCGGCCAGGTCGCACTGGTCGCCCTGGTAGCCCACGCCCCAGAGTTCGCTGGTGGCATAGCCGTTGTCGGCGAAGTACTGCGCCATCGCCTGAACGCGCCCGTAGGGGTTGCAGGCAGTGGGAAACGGTGTGTCGTTGTTGCCGTGAATGAAGATCACCGGCGTTCGCGTCACCGGTCCGGCGGCGCCAAAGCCGATGAGCGGCCGGGCGAGCGAGGTGTCTTCGATCGAAGGGAAGCCCGGTGGCAGCATGTTGCCCACGAGGCCCGCTGCCTGCACGGCGGCCGCGGTCACGAAGGCGGCGAGAGCAGCGGTAAAACGAATCCACGATTTCATCGGCGGGCTCCTTCCTCAGCGCCGGCGATGATGCCGGCAAAAGCCGGCCCTGACAAGGTTCGCGACGCGCGTCAGGCGGCGCCTGCCCCATCCTCAAGCGGGCAGATCACGACGGACTTGTTACTCACCGCTGCGCCACGGAGTGAATAGAGTGGTCGCCAGGCGCCATCCGAGGCGCCCCCGAAAGAGCGGCGATGACCGGCAAGAAAAGCAAGGAAGGCCCCGGTGGGCATCTGGTACTGCATCCCAAGAATTGCGACGCGCAACCTTCAGGCCGCGTCGCTCAGGCACTCGACATCTATCGAAGCATTGCTTCTTGCAGTCGCCACCTGGCTCGGAGCGACGACGTCCACGCGCTCACAGCGGCGGTCATGTTGCCCTGCTACCAAGCGCAGTTCTACAGGCTGGCGCGCGAATTCACCCGTGCGGAGGCGAACGAGCTGGCGTCGGTCCTTGGGCGGCTTCGCGACTCCCAGCAGCTATCCATCGCCCCCGCACCCGCCTCGCTGGAGCACGAGCTGGAGTTGCGACCCTAGCGACTTCAGCAGCTGGGTCGGCAGTGCGCTCGTGAACCGATAGCGGGCCGCATAGGGTTCGTGCACGTAGGCCATGATGGTGCCGAAGTAGCGGTCGCCGATCATGAAGACGAAAGTGGCCGAGCGGTCGATCTTGCGCTCCGAGATCACCCGCCCGCCGCGGCCGATGCGTTGCAAGCGGTGGTCGCCGGTGCCGGTCTTGCCGCCGATCTCGATCACGCGGCCGTCCGCGTCCTTGAGCGCACCCTGGAGCCGCCCGGCGGTGCCGCCGTGCACCACTTCGACGAGCGCGCCGCGTACTGTCGCCGCCACCTCGACGGACATCACCCGTTCGACCCGCGCGTTGCGCGGCTCGAGCCGGGTCTCGTAGGGCGTGTCGCGCGCGAAGTGCAATGCGCCGACCCGCTGCGTCGGCAGGCGCACACCGTCGTTGACGATGATGCCCATCAGCTCCGCCAACGCGGCCGGCCGGTCGCCAGACGCGCCGATCGCGCTCGCGTAGGAGGGCGTGAGTGATGCGAACGGGTAACCGAGTCGCTGCCAGGATTGATGGATTTGCGCGAAGGCGTCGAGCTCGATCAGTTCGCGCACGCGCCTGTCCTGCGCGCCCTTGTGGCGCGTCTTGAAGAGCCAGGCGTAGACCTCCTGGCGTTCGCGCGTGCTGGCGTCCAGCACCTCGGTCAGCGACGCGCCGGGGTGACGCCGCAGGTAGCCGACCAGCCAGAGCTCGAGCGGATGCACGCGCGCGACATAGCCGCGATCCGCGAGCGACAAGCCGGCGTAGGTGGTGCGCAGCGCCCGCAGTGCGCGCGGCGAGGCAGCGCCGCGGCCCGTCTGCCGGATCAGCAGCGCGTCGAGCTGCGCCTCGTCGGCCTCGGGCTCGATCGTGAACAGCACGCTCGCCAGGCGCGGCGCCGACGGCCTCACGCCGCGCAGCAGCAGCGCCTCGGCGCCCGCGGCGGGCTGACGCTGGTACTTGCGATAGAAGCGCACGAGGTAGGCCGAGCCTTCGCGGTCGGCGAAGCGCGCGAGCATCTCGCGCCGACCCGGGTCGGCCGAGTCCTTCAGCATGCGCTCGGCATTCGATTCGCCGCCGTACATCCGGTGGCGCACCAGATCGCGCATCAGGCGGATGAACACCAGGTTGACCGAGTGCTTGAAACCCTCTCGCACCGTCATCGAGCTGCCGCCGTGAGAGCGCTCGAAGTTTGCGAACTGGTGCATGCCGCCGCCGGTGAAAAAGGCCTCCGACGGGCTCGCAGAGTACCGGCGCTGCATGGCGGCCTCGAGCATCGGCGCAAGGCTGCGGTCCTTGGCGCGCAGGAGGTATTGCCGCGCCCAGGCGCCCAGCGGATCGCGCGGGCTCACCGCCAGCGCCGACAGATCGGCGGCGCTCAGATCGGCCCAGCGCGCGTGCAGCTCGGCGACGAGCTCCAGGTAGCTCACCAGGGTGCGAAGCTTGGCCGTCGAGCCCAGGTCCAGTCGCGCGCCCTGGTTCACGTCGAAGGGCTGGTCGATGTTGTCAGCCTGGATGCGCAGCAGGTTCGCGCTTGCGCCGCGCTCGAACAGCGTGAAGCTGTAGACCAGGGGGGCGGGGTCCGCGCCGGGGTCGAGCATGTGGAAGCCGACCAGTCCCGCCGCCTTCGCCGCGGCGGGCGTGCGCAGGCCGGCGAGAATTCGCGCCACCAGCGCTTGCGCCTCGCCGTCGAGGCTGGTTTCCGCCTCGAGGTCGAGACGCTCGAGGTCGTAGGCGCGCGGGACGTCGAGCAAGGTGGAGATGTGGGTGCGCAGCGCGCTCACGGCCTTGCGCTGGACGAAGTCGGTCCTCGGCGCCGGCGGCAGCTCGGGCTGCAGACGCAGGGGGAGCGGCAGTGCCGCATCCCGAAGCGAAGGCGATATCACCCCGGCTTCGGCCATCAGCCGCAGATAGCTGTCGGTCAGCCGCGTCAGGCCCATGCCGTCGCCGAGCAGATGCTGCGACGGGCGGCGCTGCGCGATCATCAGCGACAGCGCCTGCTTGAAGGCTTCGGCCTGGCGCTGGAGCGCTTCTTCCGCGGTCGCGGCGCTTTCGTCGTAGTCGGCGAGCAGGCGGTTGACTTCGCCGAAGTCGCGGCCGTACCAGGCCCACAGGCCGTCGCCCAGGCCGTGCACCTCGCCGATGCCGGGGCGCGCGGCCAGAGGCACCGTATCGAGGTAGTCGACGACGATCTGGCGGCGCCGCGTCAGCGTGTCCTCGCCGTCCTGGTAGGCGCGCAGCGAGGCTGAGGTCATCTGGCGCAGCTTCTCGCCGATGGACGCGGTGCGGCCGTGGGGGGAATGGCGGTACTTCTCGATCTGGGTCGCCAGCGTGCTGCCACCCGTCGCCGCCCGGCTCGGGTCAACGGCCCGGTGGGCCTGTTCGAGCGCGGCCTTCGCGAATCGCTCCGGATCGACCGCGGGGTTGCGCTGCGGCGGCTGCGCGTCCAGCAAGTGGCGGTCCTCGACGAACAGCATGGCGCGCACCAGCAGCGGCGGAACCTCCTCGAAACGCTCGTACACGCGCGTCGGCACGCGCGTGTGCAGCAGCTTTGCATCGCGGCAGTCGCGCACGGTCAAGCCGGCCTGATTCTTCTCCCGGTAAGGGATGAAAAGCTTGCGCTCCTGCAGTTCGATCAGCCGCGGCGACATGCGGGCCTGGCGGGTGATCGCGAAGCCCAGGGGCTCCAGACGCTCGATGAAGCCTGGCAGCTGGTCGTAGCCCAGCCGCTCATCGTAGGGCCCGGTATGGGGGAAGCGGATGGCATCGCTGGCACCGGCGTCGACACTGAAGCGGGCACCGCTGGCGAGGTCGCGCCACAGGGCCGATTGCAGCCGGGAAGTCTTCAATTCGTCGACCGCGAATGAGACAAGCGCACCCACGACGGCGACCCCAGCGCCGATCCAGAAAACCTTCTTGATCCATGTCATGCCCTGCCCTGCCTCGCACGCAGTCCGCACCGTGGTGCTCGTCAAACGGGATGATGCGCCTTCCGCAGCCACTTGGCTCGTGCTTGACGGCCTTCAATGTTGTAAAAAATTCCATGCGAAGCACGATCCAGGCGCCCGTCGAAGGCGAGCCAGGGCGTGCGGCGACCCCCGTTTCGCAGTGGTCATTGCGGTGCAACAAAGCATGCGATCGAGCATCCCTCGGCCGGCCGCTGATGAAGCTATGCTGGCCTGCACGACCGCCGAGCCAGCCGGGCGGCAGCTCAGGACTTGGTAGCGGTCGCTTGTGGCGGTATCACATCAAGTCAGGCCGCAAGTGCCGGATAGTCGGTGTAGCCCTTTGAACCAGGGGTGTAGAAGGTCGCCATGTCTGCGGCATTCAGCGCTGCTTCGGCCCGCATGCGCTCCACCAGGTCGGGATTGGCGAGGAACGGGCGGGCGAAAGCGATGAGATCCGCCTGGCCTGCCCTGAGCGCACTTTCGGCACTGCCGCGATCGAAGCCGCCAGCAAGGATGAACAAACCCTGGAACGCACCGCGAAGCCGGGACTTCAATTCGGCAGGCACCGACGGCGCGCCCATTGCCGAATGGTCCAGCAAGTGGATGTACTGCAAGCCAAGCCTCGACAGTTCCTGAGTGAGCGCCAAGTACTGAGCGTCGACGTCGGGGAACGCGCCCGTGCTGTTGAACACGCCATAGGGCGACACCCGGATCCCGACGCGATGAGCGCCGACGGCGGCCGCAGTGGCGCGGGAAACTTCAAGCGCGAAGCGATTGCGGCCTTCGATGCTGCCACCGTAGGCGTCGGTGCGCAGGTTCACATTGGCGTTCAGGAATTGCTCGATCAGATAGCCGTTCGCGGCGTGCAGCTCGACGCCGTCGAATCCCGCTTCGATGGCCAACTGCGCTGACTTCGCATACTCGTCGACGGCATGGGCGATGTCGGTCGCCGTCATCGCTCGCGGGGTGCTGTGCGGCTGCATGCCCTGTGAGTCGGTGTACATCTCGCCGGGGCACGCCATGGCCATCGGCCCGAGAACCTCCGCGCCTGCTGGCAGGTTGGCCACGTGGGCCACGCGGCCGGTGTGCATGAGCTGCGCGAAGATCTTGCCGCCCTTGGCGTGGACCGCATCGGTGATCGCCTTCCATCCACGCACCTGTGCACCGTTGAAGAGTCCGGGGATGCGGGGGTAGCCCAGGCCGTTGGGCGAGGGCGACGTGCCCTCGCTGACAATCAGGCCCGCCGAAGCACGCTGGCCGTAGTACTCGGCCATCAATACGTTGGGGGTGTTGGCATCGACGGCACGGCTGCGCGTCATCGGTGCCATGACGGCGCGGTTGGCGAGTTGAATCGACGCGGCGGTGAGAGGTTCAAACAGCATGAGGGTCCTTGAGTGAGTGCAGGTCGTTCGAGACTTTGTCGTTGGCACAGGGTGGGCCGCAATCGAATTCGGGCCTCAGGAGGCCTGTGGCAGGTAGCTGGGCCTGGCCGCCGTCATCCCGCGCTTGACTTGCAGCGTGAGTTCATCGGCCAGCACCTCATCGAGGCCCGATTCGAGTCCATCGAGCGCGCGCCTGACAATCTGCTCGGGACTGGACTTCGGCACATCGAACCCGTGCGTGAGGTCGGTATCGACGTAGGCCATGTGCAGTGCCAGCACCTGCGTCTTCTGCGCCGCCAGTTCGTGGCGCAGGGCATTGGTGAGCGACCAGGCGGCGGACTTGCTGGCCGAATAGGCGGCCAGTTCGCCGCCGTTCACCCATGAGGCGACCGACAACACATTGAGCAAACCGCCACCGCCGTTGGCCTCGAGAGCCGGTGCAAAGGCCCGGCTCACGCGCAACATGGCGAAGAAGTTGGTCTCGAAGATGCGTCGCGCGATCTCTTCGCTGTCCGGCGCAAGAAAGCCTCCGGCTTGGGCAATGCCGGCGTTGTTGATCACGAGCGTCACATCCGACGCTCGCTCTGCGGCGGCCGCCACGTCGTCTGACCTGGTGACGTCAAGTCGCAGGGGCTGCACACCGGCTTGCATGACGGCCGCGGGGTCGCGCGCTCCGGCGTAGACCTTGCGGGCACCGCGGACGAGCAACTCGCGGGTGAATGCCAGGCCGATGCCACGATTGGCACCGGTGACGAGGACAACAGCGTTTTCAATCTTCACAATGAAACTCCATGGTTGGGAAAAACAGGCTCACTTGATCTGGACGACGACCTTGCCCTTCGCGCGGCCTGCTTCGACGTAAGCCAGGGCCTCGTTGGTCGACTCGAACGGAAAGACCCGATCGATCACAGGCCGGATGGCCTCCGCTTCGATGAGTCGGGTGATCTCGCGCAGTTGGCTCCCATTCGCCTTCATGAAGAGGAACGAGTAGCCGATGCCTCGGCCTTGCGCCTTGCGCCTGACGCCTGAGCTCATCAGCCACATGACCAGTTTCACGAATCCGGGTGCCCCGATTTCCTTGCCAAATTCGGGGTCAGGCGGTCCCGAGATGGAGATGAGCTTCCCACCTCGTTGGAGCACGCCAAGTGACTTTTCGAGGGTCTTGCCATCCTGGCTGTTCAGGACCACGTCGCAATCGCGCAAGACGTCCTCGAAGTCCCGCGTCTTGTAGTCGATGACGACGTCTGCACCCAGGCTCTTCACCAGTCCGACATTGGCAGTGCTCGTCGTCGTCGCGACAGCTGCGCCCAGATGCTTGGCCAACTGGATCGCGAAAGTGCCTACGCCGCCGGAGCCTGCCTGAATGAAGACCTTTTGCCCCTTCTTCAGGTTGGCCTTCTCGATCAGTGCCTGCCATGCCGTCAAGCCCACCAGGGGAATGGAAGCGGCTTCCTGCATCGTGAGGTTCTTCGGTTTGAGGGCAAGCGATGCCTCCTTGACCGGGACGAACTGGGCGAACGCGCCGATCCGGAAATCATCCAGCCGGGCATAGACTTCATCGCCCGGCCTGAACTGCCGCACCCGTGGTCCCGCCTTGACCACGACACCTGCCACATCGTGTCCCAGGATGAGCGGCAGGCGATAGGGCAGGATGAGCTTGAATTCTCCGTCCCTGATCTTGGCGTCCAGCAGGTTCACGCCGGCGGCATGGACCTCGACCATGACCTCGTCATCGTGCAGTTCCGGAGTCGGCATCTCTGTCGGCCGCAACGCGCGCTGTTTGCCATAGCGCTCCAGGACAAATGCTTTCATGAGTCTTCCTTGTTCCTGGTGCACCCGCATGAATCGCGTCGTGAGACTGCGGGGGCCTGGTTCATGACGGTGAATGGGGGGGAGATTGCGTGGGCTGCGGGGCCTTCTGACATGATGATCATCATGCGACAAGACGAACAAATGAGCACGATCCATCGGTGGCTTTCAGTGACCCGCAGCGATCAGGTGCTTGAGCGCGGCCTCGCGCAAATCGTCAGACAGATCCGGCTCATCGACTGCGCGTGACAACAGCAAAGCGCCCACCATGGTGGCGAGGGTCACGATGGCCCGTTCGTGGGCACCGGGCTGTCCCCAGTCCGGCGACTGGCGGGCTACCAGGTCGATCATTTCCTTGATGTGCCGCGTCGTCACTCGACGCACATCGGGAGCCTGGCGTGACGTCTCGGAACCCAGCGCGGCAAGGGGGCATCCTGTGTCGACCTGCCCACAGTGCTCCCTGGAGAGATAGGCGCTGAGCATGGAAGCCAATGCCATGTCGCGGGGCACGCTGGCCACAACGTCAGTCGCGGCGGCAGTGGACTCCGCGCATGCCCTTCCTGCCGCTTCGGCCAACATGGCCTCACGTGAGGTGAAGTGGGAATAGAAGGCGCCATGCGTCAGGCCGGCCTCCTTCATGATGTCGGCGACCCCGGTACCGTCGTATCCGCTGCGACGGATCGCCCGGGCGGCCACGGCCACGATGCGTTCGTGCGTGGCATCCTTGGCTGCGGCTCTGGCATTGGGCTTTCCTTTTCGCATGATGCACATCATACACTGCTCGGCAGCCAGTGACCCGATTCCGGGAATACCCTCAGCGCAATTCGGTGAATCTTGCCTACATTGCTTGTATGCAAGACAACGTGAAGCTTGCATGCAAACCTACACAGGGAACCCCCATGCCACGTTTCGCCAAATCGCTCTTCGGTCAGGTGGTCATCGCGCTGGTGCTCGGCGTCGTCGCGGGCCTCTTCTTTCCCGACTTCGCCGTCAAGCTCAAGCCGCTCGGCGACGGCTTCATCAAGCTGATCAAGATGATCATTCCGGTGCTGGTGTTCTGCGTCGTGGTGCATGGCATCGCCGGCGCGGGCGACCTGAAGCGCGTCGGCCGCGTCGGGGTCAAGGCACTGATCTACTTCGAGGTGCTGACCACGGTCGCGCTGGCCCTCGGGCTGGTGCTCGCCTTCGTCTTCAAGCCCGGCGTGGGCATGAATGTCGATCCATCGAAGCTCGACCCCGCGGCCATGAGCGCCTATGCCTCGAACGCCGACAAGCTCACCAGCGGCGGCACCGTCGAGTTCCTCATGAAGCTGATCCCTACCACGGTGGTCAATGCCTTCGCGACCGGCGACGTGCTTCAGGTGCTGCTGTTCGCGGTGCTGTTCGGCTGCGCGCTGTCGCTGCTCGGCGAACGCGGCCGGCCGGTCGGCGCGGTGGTCGATGCGCTCTCGCTGGTGCTGTTCAAGATCATGGGCATCATCATCAAGCTGGCGCCGCTGGGCGTGCTGGGCGCAATCGCCTTCACGGTCGGCCAGTACGGCATCGGCTCGCTCAAGCAGCTCGGCATGCTGGTCGCGCTGTTCTATTTCTCGGTGCTGTTCTTCGTCTTCGTGGTGCTCGGGCTGGTGATGCGCTTCTCGGGCTTCAGCCTGGTCAAGCTGCTGCGCTACCTGCGCGAGGAACTCACCATCGTCTTCGCCACCACCTCTTCGGACAGCGTGCTGCCGCAGATCATGGCCAAGCTGCGCCACATGGGCATCCGCGACTCGACCGTGGGCCTCGTGATCCCGACCGGCTACTCGTTCAACCTCGACGCCTTCTCGATCTACATCACGCTGGCGGCGGTGTTCATCGCCCAGGCGACCAACACCCCGATCTCGATGGCCGACCTGCTGACCATCCTGGCGATCGCGCTGGTCACCTCCAAGGGCGCGCATGGCGTACCGGGCTCGGCGATCGTGGTGCTGGCGGCCACGTTGCACGCGATTCCGGCGATCCCGGCGATCGGGCTGGTGCTGGTGCTGTCGGTCGACTGGTTCATGGGCATCGCCCGCGCGCTCGGCAACCTGGTCGGCAACTGTGTCGCCACGGTCGCGATCGCCGCCTGGGAGGGCGACATCGACCGCGAGCGGGCCCATGCGGTGCTCAACGGCACCCACTCGCCCGAGGACGAGCCGCTGGCCGAGCCGGGCTCGCCGGCCGCCGTTTCGGCAGCCCATTGAGCAAGCCGATGAGCGACGTCACGCCCACCCATATCGCCGAACGCGTGGTCGAGGCGATCCTGGCGCAGAAGCTCGCGCCCGGCGAGCGGCTCGGCGAGCAGGCGCTGGCGGAGAACTTCGGCGTCAGCCGCACCATGGTGCGCGAGGCCCTGATGCAGCTGCAGGCCCGCGGCTTCGTGGAGGTGCAGTCGCGCCGGGGCTGGTACGTCGTGGAACCCTCGGCCGAGGAAGCGCGCGATGCCTTCGCGGCCCGCCGCATCGTCGAGGCCGGCATCCTGGCCGAAGCCGGGCGGCCGCTCTCGAAGGTGATCCGCAAGCTGCGCGAGCACATCGCCGACGAGAAGCGCGCCATCGCAGGCGCCGACGCCGCCACCCGCGCCTTCCTGCTGGCCGACTTCCATGTCTGCCTGGCCGACCAGATGGGCCACCGCCTGCTGTGCGACGTGCTGCGCGACCTGACGGCGCGCACCACGCTGGCGGCCACGCTGTTCCAGTCGAAGCACGAGGCGGCCGAATCCTGCGCCGAGCATGCTGCCATCGTGGCGGCGCTCGAGGCCGGCGATACGCCGCGCGCCCGCGAGTTGATGCTGGACCACATCGGCAATGTCGAGCAGGCGCTGCAGGTCGAGGCGGCGGCCGGGCCCGATGCCGACGAGCGCCTGCGGGCGACACTCGCGCCACTGGCCCTCCCTCGCGGCCTTCGTTGACACGTTCGGGCTCAAGGGAGCGGCTGTTTCGGCTACAGTCGATCCGGCATGAATACCCCAGCCCTGCAGCGCGGCACGTTCCTCTTCCTGCTGGCGGCCGTCACGATCGCCTTCGGCTGGATCCTCCTCCCCTTCTTCGGCGCCGTGATGTGGGGCCTGGCGCTCGCGATCCTGTTCACGCCGATCTATCGTCGGCTGCTCAGGAAGATGGGCGGCCGGCGCAACCTCGCCGCCATCACCACGCTGCTGATGGCCATGGTGGTGGTGATCATCCCGCTCACCGCGGTCACGGTATCGCTGGTCGAAGAGGTGTCGCTGGTGTCGCAGAAGACCCGCTCCGGCGACATCAGCTTCGCCAGGTATTTCCAGCAGGTGGTGGATGTGATCCCGAAGTGGGCGCTGAGCCTGCTCGACCGCTTCGGTCTTGGCAATGTCGAAGGGCTGATCGCCCAGGTGTCGCAAGCCGCCGCCCGAGGCAGCCAGGTGATCGCGACGCACGCATTGGCGATCGGCCAGAACACCTTTGAATTCATCGTCAGCTTCGGCCTCATGCTGTACCTGTTGTTCTTCCTGCTGCGCGACGGCGCCGACCTGTCGACGAAGGTGCGCGAGTCGCTGCCGCTGGCCAAGCCGCACACCCATTACCTGCTGAACAAGTTCACCACGGTGATCCGCGCCACCATCAAGGGCAACATCGCGGTGGCCGCGACGCAGGGCATCATCGGCGGCGCGACTTTCTCGTTCCTGGGCCTGCAGGGCTCGCTGCTGTGGGGCGTCCTGATGGGCTTCCTGTCGCTGCTGCCGGCCGTCGGTGCGGCGCTGATCTGGACACCGGTCGCCATCTACTTCCTGGCCGTGGGCGCCTTCGGCAAGGGCTTCGTGCTGATCTTCGTCGGCGTCTTCGTGATCGGGCTGGTCGACAACATCCTGCGCCCGCTCCTGGTCGGCAAGGACACGCAGATGCCCGACTACATGGTGCTGATGTCGACCATCGGCGGGATCGCGCTGTTCGGCATCAACGGCTTCGTGATCGGGCCGGTGATCGCGGCGCTGTTCATGGCGGCCTGGGACCTGTTCGCCTCCTCGAAAGAGGACAGCGGCCACGTGCCGCCGCTACCCTGAGCGAGCGCTCCACCACGCCTCGCCGAAGCGGCCCTGGAGAAAAGCCACGAAGCTCGACACCTTGCCCGGCACCAGCTTGGGCGAGGGGAAGACGGCATGGATCTCCTGCTCGGGCAGCGCGTGATCGGCCAGCACTTCGCTCACCTGCCCTGACGCCAGCGAATCGCTCGCCACGTAGCGCGGCATCAGCGCGATGCCGAGGCCGGCGCGCGCGGCGGCCAGCACCGCCGAGACATTGTTCGAGCGCAGGCGCCCCGAGACCGGCACCGTGACCGGCTCGCCGCGTGGCGTGTGCAGGTGCCAGACGTCGTCGCCGACCACGCTGCTGTAGATCAGCGCCACGTGGGCGCTCAGGTCCTGGGCCCTTTTGGGCGTTCCGTGCTTCTTGAGATAGGCCGGCGCGGCCACCATGACCCAGGGATTCATGCCCAGGAAGCGCGCGCCGAGCGAGGAATCGGCCAGCTTTCCCATGCGGATCGCGACGTCGATGCCCTGCGCCACCAGGTCGACATAGCGGTCCTCGAAGCTCAGGTCGACCTGCACCTGCGGGTGGCGCGCCATGAATTCCAGCGCCAGCGGCACCACGATGCGGCGGCCGAACGCGGTCGAGGTGCCGATGCGCAGCAAGCCCTGCGCCTGCGATTGCCGCAGCTGGACGATGCTCTCGGCCTCCTCGGCGTCGCGCACGATGGCCTTGCACTTCTCGTAGTAGAGCGCGCCCGATTCGGTCAGGCTGACGCCGCGGGTGTTGCGGTTCAGCAGGCGCGCCTTCAGGCGCGCCTCGGTGGCCGCGACCTGCTTGGTCACGGTGGGCTGGGTGGTGTTGAACTCGCGCGCCGCCTTGGAGAAGCTCCCGGTCTCCACCACGCGCACGAACATCTCCATCGCCAACAGTCGGTCCATGGCCGGATGCTACTCACTTATTCCGCCCAGGAATAGGCTTTATGGTCCAGCGCCCTCTTCTGCCGACGGGCCCGAATTCCTACAGTCGAGTTCAACCCAAGGAGACTCGCATGGCAAAGATGACCGCGGCCCAGGCCGCCGTGCTCGTGATGGAAAAGGAAGGCGTGACGCAGGCCTTCGGCGTCCCCGGCGCCGCCATCAACCCGTTGTATTCCGCGCTGCGCAAGCAGGGCAGCATCGCCCACATCCTGGCCCGCCACGTCGAGGGCGCCTCGCACATGGCCGAAGGCTACACCCGCGCCGTGGCCGGCAACATCGGCGTGTGCATCGGCACCTCCGGCCCGGCCGGAACGGACATGATCACGGGGCTCTACTCGGCCTGGGCGGACTCGATCCCGATCCTCTGCATCACGGGCCAGGCGCCGCGCGCCCGGCTCTACAAGGAAGACTTCCAGGCGGTGGACATCGAGTCGATCTCCAAGCCGGTCACCAAGTGGTCGGTCACGGTGCGCGAGCCCGGCCAGGTGCCGCAGGTGTTCCAGCAGGCCTTCCACCTGATGCGCTCGGGCCGCCCGGGCCCGGTGCTGATCGACCTGCCCTTCGACGTGCAGATGGCGCAGATCGAGTTCGACATCGACACCTACACGCCGCTCGCGCCCTACAAGCCGGCCGCCACGCGGGCCCAGGTCGAGAAGGCCGTCGCCATGCTCAACGCGGCCGAGCGCCCGCTGATCGTGGCCGGCGGCGGCATCATCAACGCGGATGCCAGCGACCTGCTGGTGCGCTTCGCCGAAGCCACCGGCGTGCCGGTGGTTCCCACGCTGATGGCCTGGGGTGCGATCGCCGACGACCATCCGCTGATGGCCGGCATGTGCGGCCTGCAGACCAGCCACCGCTACGGCAATGCGACCATGCTGGCTTCCGACTTCGTGCTCGGCATCGGCAACCGCTGGGCCAACCGCCACACCGGATCGGTCGAGGTCTATACCAAGGGCCGCACCTTCGTCCACGTCGACATCGAGCCGACGCAGATCGGCCGCGTGTTCACGCCCGATCTCGGCATCGTCTCGGATGCCAAGGCCGCCCTCGAGCTCTTCGTGCAGGTGGCCGAGGAGATGAAGGCCCAGGGCCGGTTGCCTGACCGCCGCGAATGGGCCGGCGAATGCCGAGACCGCAAGAAGACGATGCTGCGCAAGACCAACTTCGGCGACGTGCCGATGAAGCCGCAGCGCGTGTACCAGTGCATGAACAACAACTTCAGCCACGACACCTGCTACGTGAGCACCATCGGCCTGTCGCAGATCGCGGCGGCGCAGTTCCTGCACGTCTACAACCCGCGCCACTGGATCAACTGCGGCCAGGCCGGACCGCTGGGCTGGACCATTCCGGCGGCGCTGGGCGTGCGCGCGGCCGACCCGGGCCGCAAGATCGTGGCGCTCTCGGGCGACTACGACTTCCAGTTCATGATCGAGGAGCTGGCCGTGGGCGCGCAGTTCAAGCTGCCCTACATCCACATCGTGGTGAACAACTCCTACCTCGGGCTGATCCGCCAGGCGCAGCGCGGCTTCGAGATGGACTACTGCGTGCAGCTCGGCTTCGACAACATCAATGCCGGCGAGGACAGCGGCGTCGAGCGCAGCTACGGCGTCGACCATCTCAAGGTGGTGGAAGGCCTGGGCTGCAAGGCGATCCGCGTCTACAAGCAGGAAGAGATGACGCCGGCGATCCAGCGCGCCGAGCAGCTGATGGCCGAGTTCAGCGTGCCGGTGGTGATCGAGGTGATGCTCGAACGCGTGACCAACATCGCGATGGGCACCGAGATCGACGCCATCAACGAGTTCGAGGCGCTGGCCGAAGGCCTTGAAGACGCACCGACGGCGATTGCCGCCGCCATGCTTGACTGAAACCCTGCGGGACAGACCAGGAGACCAACACATGCCCAAGTTCGCAGCCAATCTGACGATGCTGTTCAACGAGCTGCCGTTCATGCAGCGCTTCGAGGCCGCCGCGAAGGCGGGCTTCCACGCCGTCGAGTACCTGTTCCCGTACGCCTTCGACAAGAAGGAACTGGCCGCCGCCCTGTGCGACAACCAGCTGGCACAGGTGCTGCACAACCTGCCGGCCGGCAACTGGGACGGCGGCGAGCGCGGCATCGCCTGCCACCCGGACCGCACGGCCGAATTCCGCGAGGGCGTGAGCCGCGCGATCGACTACGCGACGGCGCTGGGATGTCCGCAGGTCAACTGCCTGCTCGGCAAGCTGCCCGAGGGGGTGGCACCGTCCGATGCGCGCAAGGTCGTCGTCGACAACCTGCGCTTCGCGTCGAAGGAGCTGCTGAGCGCGGGCATCCGGCTGCTGATCGAGCCGATCAACACCTTCGACATCCCGGGCTTCTACCTGAGCCGCACCGACCAGGCGCTGGCCCTGATCGACGAAGTCGACTCGCCGAACCTGCGGGTGCAGTACGACATCTACCACGCGCAGCGCATGGAAGGCGAGCTCGGCAACACGCTCACGAAGCACATGGCGCGCATCGGCCACATCCAGCTGGCCGACAACCCGGGCCGCGGCGAGCCGGGCACGGGCGAGATCAACTACGCCTGGCTCTTCAAGCACATCGATTCGCTGGGTTACGACGGCTGGATCGGCTGCGAATACAAGCCGCGCGGCACGACGGTCGAGGGCCTCGGCTGGCGCACCGCCCTCACCTCCTGAGAACAGACGAAAGAAAGCAACGCAATGACCAGCACCACCCAGAAAATCGGCTTCATCGGCCTCGGCATCATGGGCGCGCCGATGGCGGGCCACCTGCTCGAAGCCGGCCACCAGCTGTTCGTCCATACCCACGGCAAGACCCCCGAGCCCTTTGCTTCTCGCGCCACGGTCTGCGCCAGCGGCACCGAGGTCGCGCAGCAGGCCGACATCGTCTTCATCATGGTGCCGGACACGCCGGACGTGGAGAAGGTGCTGTTCGGCGAGGCTGGCGTCGCGGCCGGTCTCTCCAAGGGCAAGACGGTGGTCGACTGCAGCTCGATCGATCCGATCGCGACCAGGGCCTTCGCCGCCCGGATCGCCGAGCTCGGCTGCGCCTACGTCGACGCCCCGGTCTCGGGCGGCGAGGTCGGCGCCAAGGCGGCCAGCCTCACGATCATGTGCGGCGGCGACGAAAGCGACTTTGGCCGTGTGCGGCCGCTGCTCGAGAAGATGGGCAAGAACATCACGCTGGTGGGCGGCGTCGGCGACGGCCAGGTGTGCAAGGTGGCCAACCAGATCATCGTCGCGCTCAACATCGCGGCGGTCGGCGAGGCGCTGGTGTTCGCCTCCAAGGCCGGGGCCGATCCGGCCAAGGTGCGGCAGGCGCTGATGGGCGGCTTCGCCTCGTCGCGCATCCTCGAGGTCCATGGCGAGCGCATGATCAAGCGCACCTTCGCCCCGGGGTTCCGCATCGCGCTGCACCAGAAGGACCTGAACCTTGCGCTGCAGGGGGCTCGCGCGCTGGGGGTGGCGCTGCCGCAGACCGCGAGTGCGGCGCAGCTGATGAACGCCTGCGCGGCGCTGGGGTACGGGCAGGAGGACCATTCGGCGCTGGTGCGGGCGCTGGAGGCGATGGCGCAGCATCCGGTGGCGGGAGACTTGGGTTAAGTGTTTTTGACGGCGGGTGTGGCGGCGGCGGGCGGTAGGCCCCGGGCCGGCCGACGTCACCGGCCGCTTCGCGGCTGCCCTGCGCTGCTCGCGACAGGCGGGGTCCGCGCAAACTCGCTCCACTGCGTTGCGCTCAAACACGCGCGGCCCTTTTTCCGCCTGCCGCTGCGCTGCTCGGCGGTGCCTCAACGGCCGGCCCAGGGC